>JBEKUL010000027.1:0-28788 GCA_049515055.1 Steroidobacteraceae bacterium
TTGCAGTATTCTGTCCTCAAATGAGTGAACCGCTGGCGAATGATCCGGATGAGGTTGCGATCTCGGTAGCGGGATTGACGCGCAACTTTGGCAAGGTGATTGCCGTTGATCACATCGACTACCGCGTGCCCTATGGTGAGATCTTCGGTCTGCTGGGTGCCAATGGCGCCGGAAAGAGCACCACGATCAAGATGCTGACGACCCTGCTGCCGCCGACTTCGGGTACGGCGCGGGTGGCGGGCTTCGATATATCGAAATCTCCCGCGGAGGTCCGACGTCGGATCGGCTACGTGCCGCAAATGCTTTCCGCCGACGGCGCCCTCACCGGTTACGAGAATCTCATGCTGTCAGCGCGCCTATATGGGGTGAGTCGTTCTGAGCGAGCCGCACGTATTGACGATGCTCTGCAGTTCATGGGGCTGCAGGAGGCTAACAATCGCTTGGTGAGAACCTACTCCGGCGGCATGATCCGGCGACTTGAATTGGCGCAGGCGATGTTGCATCGGCCAAAAGTATTGTTTCTGGATGAGCCGACGATCGGCTTGGATCCGGTAGCACGGCATGCGGTGTGGGAACGGCTCACTCACCTGAATCGCGACTACCGAATAACTATTCTGCTGACGACGCACGACATGGAGGAAGCTGAGCATTTGTGCTCCGACATTGCCATCTTGCATGCCGGACGCATCGCAGTTAGGGGCCGAGCCGATGCTCTTAAAGCGGCCGTGTCGCCTTCGGCGACGATGGACGATGTGTTCGCGCACTTTAGCTCGGCGGGCGAACATGGTCGCATGCGAGATGCCGCCCAAGCGCGCCGCGTGGCGCAACGCCTAGGCTAGCTCACAGCAATGTCGCGACACCTAAACGAATGCGTGGCCATCGCGGATGTCGAGCTGCGCAAGCTGATCCGCGATCCGACGGAACTGATCTCGCGCGCGATCCAACCAATCTTATGGCTGGTCATTTTCGGACAAGTGCTCAGTCACGCCCACGGTATCGATACCGGCAAGGTCGGGTATCTGGCCTTTATGACGCCAGGGATTCTGGCGCAAAGTGTGCTGTTCAGTGCGATCTTTTACGGCATCGCTGCGATCTGGGAGCGTGATCTGGGCATCGTGCATAAACTGCTAGTCAGTCCTGCCAGCCGTGGATCGTTGATCGTCGGCAAAGCGATCTCGGCGGATTTTCGGGGCCTGGTGCAGACGGTGGTGATTTACCTGATAGCGTTGGCTCTAGGGGTACCAATTCGATTTGAGCCCGAAGCCATTGCTGGCGTGGTGCTCGTGGTGACGCTTGGTTCAGCTATCTTTTCTACGTTTTCGCTAATCGTCGCCTGCGTCGTGAAAACGCGCGAGCGCTTCATGGGAATTGGTCAGGTCCTGACGATGCCATTGTTCTTCGCCAGTAATGCGATTTACCCTCTGGAAATGATGCCTTCCTGGCTGCGAGTCATCGCGAACGTCAATCCGCTCACCTACGTCGTCGACGCACTGCGCGGACTCATGATCCAAGGCGGCGAGAGCGCCTACGGTGTACCCTGGGATTGCACGGTTCTTGCGCTGGCATTCGTTGTCCTGCTCCTCGTCGCCGTCCGGATCTATCCGACGCTGATCCAGTGAAAGCGATGAGGAGTTTGGGAGGTGTGAAGTGCCCTTATATAAGAGAGTCCGCAGAACCCGGCATTTGCAGTCATCGGTACGTCGGCGAGTCTGGCTGGACGCTTCGGTGTGATCGGTGACGCAGCTAACGTCAGTTTGCCGGCCTGAAGCCTTGCACACCTGGAGAGGCTTCTTCATTCTTATATGTGTGGGCATGGTGTCGCTGGGCTCAGCCGCCGACCGCATTCTGTTCGCCCGATTGGGACCAACCCAGGCAACCCTGTTTATCTCGAATGCCGATGGCAGTGGCGAGCAGCCTCTGGCCGAATCAGGGTCACTCGATTACAACCCCGTGTGGTCTGCGAGTGGTGATTGGATCGTCTTCACGTCGGAGCGCAACGGCTCTGCCGATCTCTATCGGGTTCATACTGACGGCAGCGGCCTGGAGCGTTTAACTGATGATCCCGCCTACGACGATCAGGCTGCGCTGTCGCCCGACGGCAAGCGGATCGTGTTCGTCTCAACGCGCGCGACAGGTACCGCAAACCTCTGGATTCTCAATATCGCAACCCACAAATTCACGCCGCTCACATCAGGACGGGGCGGGGACTTTCGACCTGCCTGGTCTCCGGACGGGAAGTGGATTGCATTTTCTTCGGATCGAGAGAGCAACCTTCCTGCGGCGAAGGGTCGCTGGGAACGCCTGCAGCTGGTCGACATTTATGTTGTCCGGCCAGATGGCACCGGCTTGAGGCGCCTGTCGCAGCACGGTAATTTCTGCGGTAATCCCAAGTGGATGGCCGACAGCAAGGCCATCGTAAGCTACTGCATGTCAGCGGAAGACACGTTCTACTATAGAGTGGGTACGTCGGATGGCGACACTCAGCTGGTTCGGTTCGACATCAATACCGGCAATTCCACGCCCGTGGCCGCAGGCCCAGGGGTCAAAATCTATCCGTCGGTCCTTCCCTCGGGCGAAGTCGCGTACGTTCGACGCCGAAACGCAAAGCCCGGTGTTTACTACGCCTCAGGGAAAGAGGGCCCCATGGGGGCTGATCTGCGCTCCCCTTCCTGGTCCCCCGACGGAACCCGCGTTGTCTACAGCCGATACGTGAGCAAGGGACCTGATGAGCCCGTCAAGCTCTGGAGTCGGAATTCAAATTACGAACTCTACGGCAACACGTTCTTACCGGCCTATGACAGGACGGGTCGGCACCTCGCAGAGAGCAAGGTGAATCCGAGCGGCACAACCAGCTTGCAGATTCTCGATGAAGGTAAGCCAATCCGCACAATTATAGAGAGAAGTGAGTTCATTCTCGGTGCACAGTGGTCGCCAGACAGCCAGCAGATCATGTTTGGCATCGGCGGATTCAGCACATTTGCAGACTTCGCTTTCCACCGAGAGCGCCCGGTGGACCCGGTCGATGGCGGAGCGCAGGTCGCCATCATTAATACTGACGGGTCGGGGTTCCATCTCGTGACGGGCGGTCCCAGCAATAATGCCTTTGCCTCCTACGCGCCCGATGGAAAACATATCGTTTACCGCACTGCCGGTCCGGACGGCAATGGTCTGCGTATCATGAATCTCGATGATCACTCCGTGTCCAATCTGACGCAGGGATGGGATAATTTTCCGGTCTGGTCTCCACGTGGCGATTTGATTGCATTCGTGCGGCAGAACGGTGCCGACTTTGGCATATTCACGATCCGGTCCGATGGCACCGATATCAGACAATTGACCAACACACGGGGTAACGACGCCCATCTGGCCTGGTCGCCTGATGGGCAGCGGATTGCGTTCTCCAGCAGCAGAATGGGGTTCAAGGACGAGTCGATATACACCGCAGCGCCACAGCCTTACGGAGAGATCTTTGTCATGCGATCTGACGGCACCGACCTTGAGCAACTTACCGACAATCAGTGGGAAGAAGGTGGGCCCGCGTGGCAGTCCGGTAAGCCCAATTAGGCGGCGGCCGAGAGAAGTTGCTCGCTCATCGATGGAGTCAATTCGCTTTACGGCCTCTCCATATCACCACAAAAAATAGGATGGCTCCAAGCAGCAAACCAAGCGAGCCGATGATTGTCGGCAGTTCCGGTCCGCCGCTTAGCGTGAAATAGAGACCGATTAGCGTGATTGGTGTAGCCAGTACAAATATCCAGAACTGGAGCGCAGCGAGGCGGGAGGCTTTCGTCGCAGGCCATTGCCGATAAACCAACCCGAATATTGAATGGCAGGCGAAACCGACAAGGTTGATATGAGCATGGAGCGGCATGAACTGAAAATTGTGGCTGGCTCCCATAATGATTCCGAGGATCAAGCCAATCAGCAACCACAATGCGCCGATGACAATGTAGCTTGAGTCAATAGTTTTCATTCGCTTAGCCCTCTTACTTCCCGGCGGTGGGAACCTTGGTACCGTAGGAAAGGCTGGCGTACCAATTGCCGCGGCCCTGCGGGGTCAGGTCCATGAAGTGCCAGATCGGAGCGAGCAGGTCGATGCCGCGCTGCTGAATGTCGGGGGCCATCCTTGGATGGGCTGTGTAATAGTGGCGCAAGACTCCCTTGGCGCCGCGCGTGAATACGGAAACAGTTGAGTCCTGACCGCCTGCACATGGGACAAGGCTTGGTCTGTTTCTTTCCGAACATAAAGTGATAGATGACCAAGGCGCGATCGGGCGCGGTGAAGAGTTCGCTAAGGCTGACGTTGCGCACCGGTGCGTCTCCTGCATTGAGGTCGCGCGGGCCTTCTTCGAAGCGATAATCCTGCATAGCAGCACCCTCAGGAAGATTGCGGCGAAGCTCCGCTATGTGCTCGCGCTGGCGCATGAGCTCGATCTCGGCTAAGCGAAGCTCCTCGCGTTTGGCAAGGTACGCCGGAGATTCCGTCGTCAAATTGGTTTGCCGATATGTTCCATCAACGAATGTGTGAACCATGATGACTACCTCCGCATTGCCATTTTCTAGTCTGCAACAGCGACACGCAATGCGGAACGCCCCACGTGGCCTGAGACCGGAACACCGTCTATGCCATTGCGATCGGGAGCGATTCACACCGTCTTCGGATCAACTCCGAGTACCTCGACGAGATATTTGATGTTGCCCTTAAGATTTTCCTCCATGGTGCTGCCCGCCGGCACCATGGAAGCATCGAGGTCCAGGGTGACCCAGCCCTTGTAGTTCTTAGCAATCAGAAATTTCTGGATGGACGGAAAGTCGACGCCACCTGAATCCGGGCCGCCGAGATTTCGGAACCACCCGTGGCCCCCCGCTTCGGGGCCGCTCTTGGGCACCGCCAGCACTTTGTTGCCGCGCAGGTGCTTGGGTGCGTCCTTGTAGTGGATTTCCGCAATCCGCGGCCAGTAATCCTGGATCATTTGCAGCGGGTCCATGCCGCCGAGCGTGAGATGGGCGGTATCGGCGGTAAACCAGACGTAGCGCGGATCGGTGAGCGCCAGCAGGGTACGCGCCTCGTGCTCGGTCTCGATCAGAGACCCGACGTGTGGATGGGGCGCCAGTTTGATGCCGAACTGAATGGTCTGCTCGCCGATCGTGTTGAGCGACTTCGCCGCGAGCCTGATTTGATCGTCGCTGGTGTCTCCATTCGGCGGCCTCGGGCCCATGTTCATCTTGAAATGATCGACATAGCCAAAGGGCTGGATGAAATCCCGCGCGAATTTCACGTGGTCGGTAATGGTCTTTGGTGCCGCCGCGGCATCGAAGAACGTGCCGCTGAAATCCGGGCCGCCGCCATTCGAGCAGCTCACCATCTGGATGCCGGCATCATCCATCAGCTTCTTCAGGGCGAGCGGCCGCTCGAGATAGTTCACCACTTGGTTACGAAACGGCTCCAGCCCCGGCAATCCCAGCCGCGCGCATGCGCGAATCGCTTCCTCAATGTTGGTTTCCCAGGAAATTGCGCTGCAGGCGAAGCGGAACGATAGCGGCGCGGCGGAGGCGAGGGGGATCCCCAAGAGGCCGCAAGCGCCCAGGGCGCTCCCGTATTTTAAAAAATCGCGCCGTGCAAACCTTGCGCCCATCACGGATTGCGAGTCTGCCATGTGCATCACTTCGCTGTAGCTGCTGGTTGATATTCGCGATTATAGTAATTTTCGGCCCAGTGATCGGTACCACGACGGTGCCGGCGCGGCTGCCATGTCGGTCAGTTGATCCGGTACCTTGTGGCGAACGCCTGCTGGTAAGGAATCGGCCCATGCATTCGATGCAAGCTCGCACGCGGAAACGATCCCAATGAGCCGACGAGTTCGCCCGATGATCGTCGCGACATCTTTCCAAGCCAATTTGAGCATCGCGTGCTCGTCCAGATATGACCGCCTCGTGACCGGACATTCTATCCGACGCCACCGCCACTTACCGCCGCAGAAAATCGGGCATGGTGACGACCGTTGGAGTAGGTGGTAAGAGAGAATCTTGGATACCGGGTATGACCCGATCAACTGCGTCATTGACCCAATCCGGCCAGCCGCGATCGACCCCATTGCGGCGCACCAGTCACGAGAGGGGGAAATCTAGACGTAATTCACACTGTGTATCGCGCCCTCCGTCGCGCGCTGCATACCCGGTCAAAGAAAGGGGGCCTCGCTCTGCGCCACGATCGATGCCTTCAGCCGAGTAGGAGGCAAAATGGCCACGCTGCCAAGGCGGCAGGGTCCGGAGCGCCACAGCGCGCGACGGCAACCATTCGTGGCCGAATCGCATTTGGCTGCCATTCATCGCAGTCATCTTGTGGTCGAGTACGACGTCGAAGGCGTCATCCAGGCGGCCAATCTCAACTTTCTGAAGCTCTTCGGCTATACGCTCGATGACCTCCAGGGCAAACATGAACGCGTGCTCTTGGATGACTCGTGGCGCGAGGGCGAACTGCACCGAAAGATTTGGGAGAATCTGGCGGCAGGTCAGATTCAGTCCGGGCGGTACAAACGTATCGGCGCCGGCGGCAAAGTCATCTGGCTACACGTCACCTATAGCCCCGTGCCCGGCGCGGCCTCGCGCGTTGCCGGCGTCATCGCCTGTGCCATCGACGTAACCGAAGACGAAGTGCAGCGCGCCGAATTCGACGCTCGCTCCGCCGCCCTGGGTCGCGCCATGGCCATCATTGAGTACCACGCCGATGGCACGATCGCCGACGCCAACGACGTGTTACTTCGGCATTCAGGATATAGCCGCGCCGAACTGGTGGGCAAACCGGCGACGTTCTTACTGCAACCGGGCATCAGCTCTAGCCGCGAGTATGCTGAATTGTGGAAGCAACTGCGCTCCGGGCAAGCCCGCGTGGCGCGGTGGCGGCGCATTGCCAAACAGGGACGCGAGTCGCGCGTGGTGGCAACGCTCGTGCCTGTGCTCGACTCACAAGGTCAAGTCACGAGAGTTTTGGAATATGCGCCTTTCAGCAGTAAGCGCGCCGAGATCGGTGCCCCAGCCCTACCGACGGACACCAATTTCCACGGCCTGTTTGAGCTCTGTCCCGTCGGTATGGCGCTCTCGGACGCCAAAACCGGTGAATTGATCTCAGTGAACGATGCACTATTGCATCAAGCGGGATTCACACGCGACGAGCTCATTGGCAGTAGTTTCGCGGAGCTCGCGCCACCGAAAGCCATGCGCTCGCGAGCGGCCAGCGCCTCCGGGCGCTCCAAGCGGATTTTTGACACTTACGAGCGCGAGCTGCCTCGGCGCGATGGCGGGCGCTACGTGGCGTTGGTTGCGGGCCTGTATTTTGTCGACTCCACCGGACGGCAGCTGCTGTGGTCGATTGTCCAAGACATCTCCCAACGCAAAGCCAAGGAACAAGAGTTATCCGTCGCTGCGAGCACCGATAAGCTAACGGGTCTAGTGAACCGCGCGGAATTTTTGGAAAAGCTACAACAGGCGCTAGCGCGCACGCCACCTGTCGGGCAATCGCCCTGCGCCGTTTTGTTTCTGGACCTGGACAACTTCAAACTCATCAACGACACACTCGGCCACGACGCCGGCGATTCATTGCTGCGTCAATTCGCCGATCGCATCCGTGCCATCATTCGTACCCAGCAACGCACGCGGCCACTGTCCGCGAACGATACGCCCGTAATTGCCCGCTTTGGCGGCGACGAATTTTCCGTTCTATTGCTGAATCCAGACGATATCGCACACGCGAACAAGGTGGGGGTGCGCTTGGCTGAGGCCGGTCAGCAACCTTATCAAATTGCCGGGCGCGAGGTGCAGTCGACAGTCAGCGTCGGCATCGTCACATCAACGAAAGCGGGCGAATCGGCCGAACACGTGATGCGTATCGCGGACGCGGCCATGTACGAGGCCAAGCGCAAAGGCCGCCAACGCAGCAACGACTTCTCGGAAACCATGCAAGTGCGGCTGGCGCGGCAGGTGTCCCTTGAGGACGCCTTACGCGCGGCAGTCGGGACGGACGCATTGAGGCTTGACTATCAACCGATCGTGGATTTAGCCACTTTTCGTGTGATCTCCGCGGAGGCCCTATTGCGCTGGCGGCAACCCGTCCTCGGTGACGTCTCGCCGAGCGAATTCGTGCCCGTTGCCGAGAACACGGGACTTATCTTGCCCATCGGCGATTGGGCATTGCGCGAGGCGTGCCGGCAATTCGCGGCGTGGCGCCATGAGGCGCCCACCCATTGCCCGGAATCTATCAGCGTCAACGTCTCCCGCGCGCACTTGGCGCAGGGCGACGGTCTTTATGCGCTCATCCGCGAAATCCTTGCAGAGTTCGATCTTCCGCCCCGCTGTCTGCAGTTGGAGGTCACGGAGCGCGAGGTGATGCGCTACCCGGAATTCTCACTGCGAACGCTCGAATCGATCCACGCTTTGGGAGTGAAGCTCGCCATGGATGACTTCGGCACCGGCGCATCGTCGCTCGGCTGCCTGCGCTCTTATCCCTTTGATACGATCAAGATCGACCGCAGCTTTCTAACGGATCTGGAGACGGGCCAGGACGCGCGTTCGGTACTCTATGCCACCGCGGCATTGATCCGTAACCTCGGCATGAGCGCTGTGGCGGAAGGAATAGAGCGCGCCACGCAGCTGGAAATCCTACAGGGCATGGGCGTCAGCATGGGCCAGGGCTATCACCTCGGGCTACCCGGCCACGCTGATGAATTGCTTTGCAACCCTATTGCGGTGGACGGCCCGCGTGCCAACTCGACGCGAGCCATGTACGTCAGCGAAACGTTTCGCGTGCGCGCCCTGCGCTCTTAGCCTTTGCCGAACGCCTATCCGATGGTCAGTGAATGTAGTGGCATCTGAAATATGGATCTATGTTCGGTAACGCGCCGACTCATCGATGCCAGCCATGCTTCAATGACGGCTGTTGCGGTCCAACAGGAGCTCACATGTACATCGGCGGCGGAATTATCGGAACCATTCTAGTCATTTGCATCATTGTCTGGTTGGTGCAACGAGTGTAGTTCGACGCCCCGGTCGCGCTGAACTTTCGCGGCCTTGTGCGTTCGTACCCGAGGCAAATTGAGGCGGAAAGGTCAATTGTGCCGTTCGGACCAGGTTTGATCAGGTGCTGTGGAAGCAGCGCCTCTTGCGTGGCAATCCGCGCATGGCCTTACCCGGTTGTCCACCGCTGTGTTTATTGATCAAGACGTATCGTCCTTACCCTAGGTTTTGCCGGCTTTTTTTAAGGATGTTTGTATGACCAATGCTTACCCCGGACTGCACGCTTCGCGCCCGACGAGCGGCACCGCAGATGATGATGATCGCGACGATGAACACCAGGTCGAGAACGAGGCGCCCGTACGCGAGGTCGAAGAGACTACCGAAGCCCCGGAAGAGTTCGACGAACCCAGCGGTAATCACGGAGAGGGAGATCCCCAGGCCGCGGCACGATTTAACAAGGCGGAAACTCGCTTCGTTGAGTCGGCGCGTGGTACGAAGGCAATCCGAGAGGGGGCCGATGTTCAGCCCCAGGAAGAATCCGAACTCCAAGAGGCAGAGCGGCTCGGCAAGGCGCGGGCGAAGAAGTAAGCTCCGGCGACACCAATTATCGGCGCTCCAGATCCTGCCCGGCCGCAGCATGTGCGGCCCGAATGTCGTTCGATCCTTCTAAAGCCGCGGGCCCCTTCTTCCTCGATACCCATATAGTACGAAGGCAATCACAGCTACGGCTATGATCAACCCAATCGGACCAATTCCCCAGCCCACGCCCATGCCCCAATACAACCCTCCGCCGCCACCAAACAGCACTAGCAGAACTATCAGTACAATCAGCAGGTCCATGCTCTTCTCCTGTCACTAACGAAGATTTATTCTCGTTATCGAAGCACGCCGTAAGTCCTTGAGTCTGTGCGCCTGCGCACCGATGGCCTGACGCCAGCCAGGTCGGACTTCGGTGCGTTGCGAGTCGGTTCTCAGGCGCGTAATTGATAAATCGGTGCATGCGCGCTTGCGTGCTCTTGCGTACAGACTTTATGGGCAAGCGCGCCTACAGTGCGCCTACAGTGATTGTTGGTCGGCATATATCAGCAGGAGCCTTTCATGAGCATCAACAAAGACCAAATCAAGGGCCGCGCCGAAGAGGCCAAAGGATCGATCAAAGAAGCCACGGGCAAACTCGTGGGCGATGAGACGCTGGAAGCGAATGGTAACATTCAAAAGAACCTCGGCAAGATTCAAAAGAAATTGGGTGACACCAAGCAATACGTGAAAGACTCCTTGAAATAGGACGCGTGTCCCCCGGCCCATCGTCAACGGCGAGTGCCGACTGAATGCCTCCACGTGGCTAGGGTTCTAAAACTTCTGACTGCTGCAGTGCTCCTCCATGGGGCTATTGCACTGCCCGCCGCCGCCGCTGAGCCAGCAGGCACCGACAACTCAGTGGCGAATCTGCAGCCCGCGGATTCCAGTACTCCGACGGCTGCCGCGAGCGACAGCGACGATCGTCGAGTCACGGCGCAGATCCGCCAGGCGCTGCTGGCCGACAAGTCGTTTTCGGTGCTTGCTCAGCATGTGCAGATTGCCACGAACCAAGACGCCGTAATACTACGGGGCGCCGTGCAGTCAAATGAATTAGACAGGATCGAGGCGCTGGCGGGACAATATGCCGGTAGCAGGCAGATCGATAATCAATTGACGGTGACGAACCAATAGCGCGCCTCAGTAAGAGCCCAGGTCGCACTCGGAGGCTTCCGGATCGAAAGCGCTGACGCGTAGCACATTTGCTGGCTCCGATACGAATCGACAATGGATTGTGGCCGCCATGATCTCGCAACCTGACAATTCCGCTCCTAAGCAAATCAGTACCTCTCGCTCACGCAGCAGCATGGCCATTCGTTTGCTTGCCGGCTTGGGTATCGGCGCCCTACTATATTATGCGCACGCCGCGTTCATTCCGATTGCGCTGGCCGTGCTCTTTTCACTTCTTCTCACAGCACCGGTGGAAGCCTTGCACCGCCGCGGCCTGCCGCGCAGCGCCTCGGCGATAGTGGTGCTCGCGGTACTAGCCAGCCTGATTGGTGGATCCGTAAATCTGCTATGGACGCCCGCACAGAGCTGGTGGGCCTCGGCACCGAAGACCTTGGCGATCATAGAGAAGAGAAGTCGTCCCGTGGCCCAATTGATGAATCGGATCGAAATGCTCTCTAGCCGTGCCGGGGAGATTGGGGTCGCTCAGCTCCCGTCGACCTCCAGCCTCGCTGGCTCGATCATCCAGAAAGATGCGCGGAATTCCCCACCAAATGCGGACATGGCAGTCGAGCTACTGGATCAGACCCGTGACGCTCTGGTCGATATTGTCACCGTAACGATTCTGGTGTTGTTCCTATTGGCCGGTGGGCCGCCGATGCTTGCACGGCTGAGCGCGGCGCTGGCGATTAACCTTCAGTCCACGCAGATGCTGCGAGTGATTGACGCCGTACGGATCGAGGTTAGTCGCTACTACGCGAGCATTGCGCTGATTAACTTAGGTTTGGGCTTGTCTACCGCCGTCACTATGATGTTACTCGCCATGCCCAATCCTTTTCTCTGGGGAGCCGTAGCAGCAGTACTTAATTTCCTGCCCTATGTGGGGTCGGCGACCACCTTAGTCTTGCTCACCGTAGTCGCTTTCGTTACGTTCAATGGTATCGGTCACGTCGTCGCCGTTGCCGTGAGTTACCTCGCGCTGGCCACCATCGAGGGTCAAGTGGTGCAGCCATTGATTGTCGGACGACGACTGGAACTCAATCCCATCATGGTGTTTCTGGCCTTGTGGTTTGGGGGCTGGTTCTGGGGCGTCGCGGGTATTGTGATGACTGTGCCGACTTTGTTGTCCCTGAAAGTTGTGGCGCAGCATTCAAAGCTGGGCGGACCTTTGACCGCGTTTTTAAGTCCGGAGAAGACCACACTGGCGCCCGTAGTCGCGGTGATGGCGCGGATCACGTCCCAAACGCGTCGTTCCGACGATCGCGGTTGACCGCAGGCACAGCAGCGCGCACCGCTGGCGCCGGTTAGGTCGGCGCGGCTGTGCGCCAGGAGTTCATATGCAGCATCTTATTGTTGTCGCCCATCCGCTCCAGCACAGCATCACCATGCAGCTGGCGCGCGCCTACGCGCTGGAACTGCAGCAGCTCGGGCACAGCCAGCGGACCCATGATCTGTACCATATGGACTTCAATCCGGTTATGGGCGCACATGAGCTCGAGCCGCTGAGCATCGGCCATGCGGCGGATGCAGACGTGGCGCAGGCACAGCACGAAGTACGCAGCGCCGACGCCGTGACCGTAATCTATCCGCTCTGGTGGGCCACGATGCCGGCGATGATGAAGGGTTATATCGATCGGGTCTTCGCACGCGGCTTCGCCTACGAAGCGCGCGACGGTGTGGCTAAGGGACTCATGAATGGCAAACGTTGCGTACTGATTACACTCTCAGGTTCTCCATTGTCGATGCTGCTCGACAATGGGCAATGGAAGGCAATGGATACCCTGCAGGATGGGCACATCTTCCGTTCCTCGGGTTTCGAACTGCTCGAACATCTGCATTTCGATAAAGTGGAGCCGCCCATTCCTGATGAAGCCGCCGAGCGCGCCCTGGCGCGCGTCCAAGCCTGCGCACGGCGGCACTTTGCCGCGAATGTCGTGGACCCCCTCCGATAATGATGAACGGAACGAAGGGGAGCCGGGGGCGCTTTCCTCTGACCAATAGCTTTAGATTTCCTTCACATATCTCTCGGTAACCACGACGGTTATACTCAGGTTTAGCATCGGGAAGTTCGCATGGATCCAATTGTTTCATTGTTCAGTATTCTCGGTGCACTTCTCCTTGGCGCAATCAGCCCGGGTCCCTCATTCCTGTTTGTGGCACGCACCGCCGTTGCTGTATCGCGCCGATCTGGCATCGCCTCGGCGATCGGCATGGGATTGGGCGCATCGATCTTGTGCGCACTTGCGTTGATTGGCGTGCGGGCCGTATTTGCTCGAGCCGAGTGGCTGTTTGTTAGCTTCAAGTTATTGGGCGGAATCTATCTTTGCTACCTCGCCTGGCGTCTCTGGCGCGGTGGTAAAAGTGAAGCGGCCGTATCCGCCGAGACGCTCCCGGCGCCGACGAAGACGGGCGTCATTCGCAGTTTCTGGCTAGCCCTTGCCACTCAACTTAGCAATCCCAAGGCTCTAATCGTGATCGGCGGCATAATCGCGGCGCTGCTTCCGAGTCGGATTCCGGGGTGGATGTATTGGACAATTCCTCTTGTCCAACTGGTCGTAGAGACCAGCTGGTACGCCTTCGTCGCAGTGGCTCTGTCCTCCAGAGCTCCCCGCCGGATCTATCTGGGCGCCAAGGGTATTATTGATCGCGCGGCTGGATGCGTACTGGGTACGTTGGGATTGCGGCTGATTCTTGAGAGCACAAAGGTAGCTATCTGATATCGCACCCGGACGGTCTCAAACGTTTTCGCCATTCTGGGCGCGTCTTTGCCAACGCTCTCAACCAGCAAAACTCACGCACAGCAGACGCCGGATAAGATGCACAGCAAGGCAGCGGGTGCGGCTGCCGCCGTCTGGATTTACCGATCGCGAACGCAATCTATCCGCGTCTCAGTCTTCGCGACCGCGAAATGCCGGAACCATCTCAACGATCAGCACGGCCAGCAGTATCAGTGCGCAACCGACTATCGCGGCTCGGTGCAGTCTCTCACCCAGAAAAAGTGCGCCACCGACAAATGCGAACACACTCTCCAGCGACATGATCAGACTGGCTTCCGCCGGTGGAGTATGTCGCTGTGCGATGACCTGCAGGGTGAAGCCAAGCCCGCCAGAAACGATGCCCGTGTACAACAAGGGAATAATCACGGCCGATAGCGAGTCTCCCGGCGGTACTGTCATAGACACGGTGACTATCCCCGAGATCGCTGCCACGATGGCGCATTGGAGAAAGCACAGGAAGAACGGCCGGTGCATCGAGCCCATGAATCTGGAAATCAGGCAAATGTGCATCGCCCAGATCAGATCGGAGAGCAGTAAAATCAAGTCGCCCCGGTTCCAGCCGGCGTTGGTACTGCCGCCTGCGAGAAGCCACGCACCCATGATGCTCAGGGCACAGGCGATGACGACCGACCTTTGAGGTGCCTTGCGGAAGATCGCCCAGTTCACCAGCGGAACGAACACCGCATAGATGGCGGTGAGAAATCCGCCGTTGGTCGCAGTGGTCGAAGTCATAGCCCACTGCTGCATCAACGCGCCCGCGCACAAGCACAAACCGATCAGTACTGCGACGCCCAGAGAACGCCCTGAGAGCGGGCGGATCTGCCCAGTGCGGGCGTGCTCGATCAGCGCCAGAGGTGCAATAACGAGTGCCGATAGCGAAAAACGGGCCGCCACAAACAGAATTGGATTGATGGCGGCAGCCTGTCTCTGCGCCACGAAAGCAGCGCCCCAGACGAGCGCACCCAGCAATAGCAGCGCATCAGCGGAAAGTCGGGTCATGGCTGCCATGATCGTACGTAGTAGGCATGGCATCAAACTCTGATCTCTGCCGGATCACTGGACTAGAACTGCGCGACGCATGTCGAACGGGCGATTCTGCAACTTTCGAGGCAGATCGGTGTTCTGTAGTCGAATGCCTGCTTGCGCCCCGCGAGAATGCGGTACGTCCGTCTGTCGATGGCTGCGGCTCTCGCGAATTTCATTGCAATCCAGTAAAGGAAGCCATAATGGTTACTCGGACGTGCAGATTTATAGTGATCCTCTCGGTTTGTTTCGCTGCATCCGCATCATTCGCGGCGTCAAAATCGTTCGACAAGCGCTTCAACGTCCAGCCAGGCGGACATCTGACGTTGGACACCGACGTCGGATCGGTGAGCATCGTTGGCCGCGACACGCATGAAGTGGTTATTCACGCGGATATGAGCGACTCCGATCACCTGGACGTCGCTGCCGGGCAGAATTCATCGGGGGTGACGGTGACTGGCCGCGTGACAGGGCGTAGCTGGCTCGATAGGCTGGATCTTACGGCGATGCGCGTGCGATTCACTATCGACGTACCGCGTGACTTTCCGGTACAGATCCAGACATCGGGTGGCAGCCTTGATGTGCGCAATTTAACCGCCTCCGTGTCGGGAAAGACATCCGGCGGTGGCATCACGCTTCAAGATGTGATTGGATCGATAAGGGCTCAGACATCCGGTGGCGGCATCAGTGCTGCACGGCTCAATGGAGCCACCGAGTTGCGCACTTCAGGCGGTAGCATCGATATTGCGGATTCTACGGGCGATCTCGATGTGCGTACTTCCGGCGGCAGCATTGACCTCGACAGCGTCGAAGGAAAGATAAAGGCCGTCACATCCGGGGGCAGCGTACACGCCGCGGTGCGAGTAAATCGCGGTGTGTTCTTGACAACCTCGGGGGGCACCATCACGTTGCTCTTGCCGCAAAGTGTGCGCGCTTCAATTGACGCACAAACGAGTGGTGGTCGGGCGCAATCGCAGCTTCCACTCAGCAGCACTGAACTGGCCGAGCGCACCCATCTGCGCGGCGCTCTCAACGGGGGCGGCGAGCAGATCTTTCTGCGCACCTCAGGCGGTAGCATTAATGTGCGTCCCATGAGTTGATGGCAGCGCACTCGATCAGGAACCAGGAAAGCAGGCGATCAGGCAGCAGTTGGCGCCGCACTGATCGTTGGAAGCGCTCGCCGCGTGAAAGCTTCAGGCGTGCCGGCGGCGCACTCTTTGAAGGTCAGATGAGATATCGGTCAATGTTTTCTAATATTTCGTGAAATGATGTTAAGTCCCGCTTGGCAATTGGCTGAGAATGCGAAAACTGTGCGTCATGGCTACTGCATTACCAGCCGAGTTACCACTGCGACTCATCGAGCTCCTGCGCGCGCAGGGCGTAGCCACGCTCGAGGGTTGGGTAGCCTTAGGTCGACGCCGTCGGCAGATATTCGGCGTAACCAGGTCTGCTGTTGCGCACCTCGATGCACTCGCGAAAGCGACGCTGCAATCCAAACACTAGCAGACCATCGCCGCCCCGGCCGCAGATCCTCCGCCATAGGTCAAGGTCGCGCTGCCGCACCGGCGGCGTGTCGTTTTGCAATGACATTGCGACTTATATGCCCTTCGGTTGTATCCTGCGTTAGGACGTGGCCTCTTCTGGGTTAATCGACTGTCTGGGAGCGCCATTCTTCCAGATCTGCGCCACCGCCTTTAGAAAAACGGAAACTGGCTAGCCTCATTAACAAGAACAAAGCGCCCTGGGAGAAGATTATGGATCGCCGCGCTGTCATGAGGGGAATTCTGGGTACCGGACTTGGCCTTGGCGTCGCCCCCCTATGGACGACGACGTCCGCTTTCGCGCTGGGCCTGCCCAACGACAAGATCAAGCGCATCCGCTACTACAAGACGCCCACCGATGCGGCGGGGCGCCCCAACGTCCATCAGCCGACCTTTAACCAGTCAACCAACATTGTCACCATCGAGACCGAGAGCGGCCTGACGGGTATCGGCGAAGGCGGCGAGCCTTCGACCATGGAACAATGCGCGGGCCTCTTGATCGGCCAGGACCCGTTTCGCACGCAGGATGCGTGGCAGGTGATGGAGCGGGGCTATTTCTATCCTACGGGCCGCGAAAAGACGCACTCGCTGGGCGCGCTCGATGTGGCGCTGTGGGACCTGAAGGGCAAGGCGCTGGGCGTGCCGGTGTGGCAGCTGCTGGGTGGCAAGAGCCGCGAATATATCGAATGCTATGCCACCAGCTACCCCACACCCAGGGGCGGCACCCTGGAAGATGCAGCGCGTGCCTGCATCGCCGAAGGTTTTCGCGCCTATCGCACCGGCGTGCGCGAGAGCCAGGAGTTCGACCGTTTCCGTGCGGTGGAACAAACCATCGAGGACTGCCAGGCCATCCGCAAGGGGGTGGGCAAGGACGGCGCCTGGGCAATCGATTTCCACGGCACCATGGATCCGGAAGACGCCGTTACGCTGGCGACGGCGCTTGAGCCGCTGCGCCCCTTTTTCTGCGAAGACCTGATTCGCGGCGAGAATATCGACATCTACAAGACGCTGCGGCCGCGCCTGCGCGTGCCGATCGCGGTGGGCGAGATCTACGGCGTCAAGTGGGAGATGAGCCCCCTGATCGAACAGAACCTGATCGACTTCGCTCGCTGCACAGTACCCAATGTCGGCGGAATCACCGAATACATGAAGATCGCCGCGCTGTGCGAGACCCATTATTGCGGCTTGATTCCCCACTTCACCGGCCCCATCGGTGAAACCGCCCTGGTACATTGCCTGACGGCAACTTCAGTGATCGCGCTGATGGAGATGACTGCTTCGGGCCGCAAGCCCTGGTCGTACCTGCCACAGGCTTATGACTTCCATAACGGCAAGCTGTGGCCCAACGAGCGGGCCGGCCTTGGCGTGACGCTGGATACATCCGCGCTGCAGATGGTCGGTGATTGGACCGAGCATTACGCCCCCATCCAAATCAATCGCCGCCCCGACGGCTCTTATACGAACTGGTAGGGGTCTTCAGATTCTGCAGTCGCCGCGTGGGAATCCGAAACGGCGGCAGGAAAGTTCGTCGCTCAAATTTGTAGGTACCCGCCGTCACATAATCGAAAAAGTCGCATTATCAATGCGATACCTCCCGAGCGAGCCCGCGGCGTAGGTCGGCGAGAAGCGAGGTTTTCTGTTGGACTTACGCGTGGCGGCAAGCGAGGGCGGTAAAACCTCCCCGTCACCCATCAACCAACTGAGAGTCCAATATGATGAACTCCACTTCAATGCACAAAACGGTAGTCGGCATTGGCCTCGCTGCGGTCATCGGTGTCGGGGCGTGCGTATTTGCTGTGCGCGCCAATCATGAAAGCGAAGTCGCTCGAAATACTCCAGCTCCTGCGATGCTTGCTCCGGGCGATGAGAATGCCACTGACGCTGCAGCATCGGCTCAGAGCGCGGCCGCGCAGCCGACTGATGAGACGGCGCCTGCCTCGAGTGCGCCGCCGAGCGCGGCAGCTGCCAGCGATGTTGCCAATGACGCCGCCGGCGCCGCGGCTGGCGAGGAGTCCAGGCCAGTCAAGTCGAAAGCCTCCGACCGCGCTGATCGCCGCGTTGCCAAGACTCGAGATAGCAGTGACAGCCTCGGCACACGGGTCGCCTCCGCTGCCAACTCGAACAGCGGCCCTGCGGGCGCGAGCGCGGATGCGCAGCAGGATTCTGCGCAGACACGGCAGGAAGCAGCGACGAGTAGCGCTCCGGCCGCGACGAGCATTGAGCCGCTCCCCTCAGACAGTCAGATCACGGCTTACGTGAAGTCTGAGATAGCCACTGCTACGCCCAATAGCAGTGTGGACATTACCACTACGGACGGCGTCGTCGCGCTGAGCGGATCTGTACCCAGCCAGGATGCGGTCGAGCAGGCCAGGCGTGCCGCCCAGCGAGTCCCGGGCGTCAAGCAGGTAGATGCCTCCGGGCTGACGGTTACCAATCAATAACTACGGCGGCCTTCGCGAATGGACCGGTGTGGCGATCGCTTCGCCCATCGGTCCTTTTTAATGACGCCGAGCACTACCCCGGGCTCGCTCCCTGGATGTTAACCCGCAACATGTAAACCGATTGGCTTGCGCACATGAACAGCCAGTCTCGCTTCGGTCCGGCGAAACACACATTGGGACACATTTCGGGCAGGCGAATGCGCCCGAGGAGTTCGCCGGCAGGACTCCAGACGATGACGCCGCAATAGCCAAGTACGCCGTTGCAGCCCGCCCAGATATTGCCGGCGCGATCGGCACGCATGCCGTCGGGAGGGCAATGCACGCCATCGACCATGCAGTCGGTGAACACGCGCATGTTGCTTGCTTTGCCATCCTTAAGATCGAACGCGAAGATTTTCCCGGAACTGATCAGATACAGGATCTTGTAGTCGGGCGAGAAGCAGATTCCGTTCGGCGTCGGGGCCAGGTCATTGGACACTGCGATGTCGAGTCGGCCATTGGGGTCCCAGCGGTAAGTTGTCGCCGGCAACTCGCGCTTTAAGCTGCCGATGAGCCCGGCGCCACCGGCGCCGATGGCAGGATCGTATATCCCGTCGGGATTCTCCGGACTGCCTGCGATATCAGGATGGCCTTCGCTCAAACTGGTGCCGTACGGTGGATCGGTGAACCAGATACTGCCGTCGGGATGCGGCGCGAGATCATTGGGCGAATTGAGTGCCTTACCGCCGTAGGAATCGGCAATCACCTTCAGCGATCCGTCGAACTCCCAGCGCACCACGCGTCGGGAAAAATCCTGACAGGAGACCTGGCGTCCCTGAAAATCGAAGCAATTGCCATTGGTGTTGAATGACGGGTTGCGGAAAGGCGTGATCTCTCCGGTCTCCCAGATGTAGCGATACTGTATGTTGCCCTTCACATCGCTGAAAACGGCGTAAGCGCCTTCGGCGCACCATGCAGGCCCCTCGGCCCACTGAAAGCCGGTCTTCAGGCGATGGATCGCGGATAGACCGACCAGGTATCGATTGAAACGCTGGTCGATTACCAGAACGTCCGGATCGGGATAGATGCTCGGCGGCGCGGACGCGTCCCACTGTCGCGGCGGGTTGCTGATTACAGTGGGTGGCGTCCCCAGCGCCGGCTTGGCAGCCTGAGCAGCCCAGGCGAATGCCGGTGCGATCGCGCTTACGCCGGCGACAAAACCGCGGCGCGTGATGCCATTTGCCATTTCTTTCTCCTCATTTTTTGGCCCGAAAGCCGATGAATTCTACTCGGTCTGGTCCGACTCACCACCGCCCCGGAAATGCGGCCGCAAATCATATGATGATTGCCCGAACCACGAGCGCGTGGAGTGAATCTGTCAGACGCAGAGGGAAATCGGCGGCGTGCTAAGATCGCGCTCAAGCCTGAGCCGAGCGCTATACCAATAACCGGGCGCGCAACTATGATATTCGAAGCAGTGGCTAGCGGCGGTTGCCGATCCTATGTCATCGGCTGCGAGGAGACTTGCGCTGCGGCGCTCATCGACCCGGAGCTCAGCCAAGTCGACCGCTACATCGCATTGGCCGCAAGAGATGGTCTGCGCATACGCTATCTCATCGACACCCATACGCACGCAGATCATTTCTCGGCGAGTCAGCAGCTGGCTCGACAATTGGATGTGCCAGTGGTCATGCATCGCTCCAGCCCGGCACCGTTCGTCGACCTGCGCCTGCAGGGCGGCGAACTGCTGATCGTCGGCCGACTGAGGTTGCAGGCACTCCACACGCCTGGCCACACGCGCGATTCCATGTGCCTGTGCGTCGAAGACCGAGTCTTCACCGGCGACACGCTGCTCATCGGCGGAACGGGGCGCACCGATCTGCCAAGTGGTGACGCCGGAGCACTCTATGAGAGTCTGTTCGAGGGCGTAATGAGGCTCGATCCAACACTGAAAGTCTTCCCGGCGCACGAATACAAGGGACGCTCTTACTCGAGCATCGGTCAGGAGCTGGCCGAGAACCCGCGGTTGCAGAAACGCGAGCGTGGCGCCTTCATCGAGATGATGCAGAACCTGAATCTCACGATGCCCACGCATATTACCGAGGCGCTGCGTACCAATATGAGCGGAGGCAAGACGGTCGCCCAGATGCTTTCCGAAGCCGCAGCGACGGTGCCATTCATGTCGCTCGTTGAATTAAAGGCGTGCCTCGAATCCGGGAAGGATGATCTGATTGTGCTCGACGTGCGCGAGCGCGACGCCTTTGAGGGCGGTCATGTCCCGGGGGCGCGACTGCTGCCGCGCGGCCAGCTGGAGTTGCGCGTAAACGAGGAGCTGAGCGATCCGACCAGACGGATTCTTGTTTACTGTGAGTTCGGCCGTGTCTCGACGCTCGCGACGGCGACACTGCGCCAGATGGGATTCCAGGGCGCCGTGGCGCTGGATGGCGGCATGAAGGCGTGGCGCGAGGCCGGTTACACGGTGAAGGCGGGCAAACAGCCGTGAGCGCTACCCTGCGCGGTTTCGCGCCATGAGTACGCTCTCACGCCGTACGCTGCTGCGTGCCGGACTGCTCAGCGCCGCTACCTGTGCGCTGCATTCGCGCCTCGAGGCGGCCGCCCAGTTGCCGCTGATCAGCAAATCCATCCCGCGCAGCGGCGAGAAACTACCGGTGATCGGGCTGGGCACGATCTGGTATCGCGATGCGAACTACGCGACGCTGAAGCAGGTGATCCAGCGACTATTCGAGTTGGGGGGCAGCCTCATCGACACGGCCGCCATCTACGGCGAAAGCGAGAGCGTGATTGGCCGCGCACTGCAGGAGCTGGACCTGCGCCGGCGCTGTTTCCTGGCCAGCAAATTCGACGCCGGCCACATGCCGGCCACATTGCCCACCGAGACGCAGCTGCGCGGTCCGGGGCCGGGGGGTGTCGACGGCCCGCCGCCGGGCGTCATTCGGCCGATGCCGGACGGGATCGGCGGGCGCGCAAGTTTCGAGCGCTCGCTGCAGCGGCTGCGTACCGATCACTTGGACCTGCTGCAAGTGCATACGATGTCCGACGCCGAGGCGCTGCTGCCGCAGATGCTGGAGTGGAAGCTCGCCGGCAAGCTGCGCTACGTGGGCGTGTCGGCGCCGGCGGCGAATCCACAGCGGCTTGCGCAGGTGCTGAAGGCCTTCCCACTGGATTTCGTGCAGCTCGATTATTCACTGAGCAATCGCGCTGCCGAGAACGGCGCGCTACAGGCCTGCGCCGGGCACGGCGCGGCGGTACTGATCAATCTGCCGCTCGGGCGCAACGGCATGCTGCGCCAAGTACAGGGCCATGCGCTGCCCGATTGGGTACAGGAGATAGATGTGACGAGCTGGGCGCAGCTTTTCCTGAAGTGGGTGGTATCGCATCCGGCTGTGACCTGCGCGATCCCCGGCACAACCAGCGTCGCGCATCTGGAGGAAGACTTTCGCGCTGGCCGCGGCCGGCTGGCTAGCGCTGCGCAGCGGCTGCACATTGAGCAGGATTGGGCCGCGGTGGCCTGACTAAAGGGAAAATAAAGTACGCTAAGGCCGCCGCACCGCTGATATTGTCCCACCACCATAAAGCCTCTATATAAAGGGCACGGGGAGACAAACACATGCGACATCTTAAATGGGCCTTTGCGGCCGGCGTCGCCCTGCTGGCCGGCGATCAGGCCTATGCCCAGACCCAGGCGCAAGCGACCACACCCGCCAGCAAGACGACGATTGCCTGGGCCTCCAAGCCCGCGAAACTGCCGCCCTATACCGGAGCGAATCGGCTGGTGTGGCGCCTGGCCGATGTGCTGGCCGCGCACAAAGGCAAGGACAGCTGGAGCCAGGAGGTGTTCTCGAGCCGGGACTTCATCGGCGAATGGATTTCCATGGCGCCGGGGGAAAAGACCAAGGCTCAGTTCTACGCCGATGACCGCGTATTCTGGGTGGTGCAGTCGGGCCAAATGAAAGTCAGCATTGAGGGCCAGGAGCCGTTCATCGCCTCCAGGCACTTCCTGGTGCAGGTGCCCAAGCGCTTGCAATACAGCATCGAGACCGTGGGTGGCGGGCCCGTCCTGCGCTTCCAGATGAAGCCCGCGGGCGAAGCGCCAGACTATCCGTTGACCGAGACACCGACTCCAGTGAAAGGCGTTCAGTACATCAAAGCCGCCTATAGTGGCCGCGGCGAATACGACAAGGTGAACGTGCCCTATATCGATTTCGACAAGCAGATCGTGCAGGGCGGGGAGAAGCGCGGCGTGTGGATCCGCGACGACCATACCTTCGTCACCATCCTGCGCTCCATGAGCGGCGTGCCGACGCCGCCCGACAATGTCTGGGGCCACTTCCACGCCAACTTCCCGGAAATCTGGCTGATCGTCGAAGGTACCCAACAGTTTCTGGTGGAAGGCGAGAAGCTGCTGACCGTGACGGACGGCGACCTGGTCAGTGCTCCGAGCGGCCGCTGGCATCGTGCCATGCCCTTCGGTGACGGCCCCTCGACCCGCCTGGCCTACATTCCACGCCCGGACAATTTGCACTGGTACCAGCCGGAGCAGGCAGCGGGCAGCAACTGACATTGCAGGAGCAATCTCGTGAATTTAAAAATCCTGTCGCCCGCGCTGTTCACGGCACTTATTGTTGCGGCGTCGGTATTCGCCGCGGACTATCAGGCCAGCCTCGGCCCGATGCCGCTGGATGACGAAACCAAGGTCGTGATCGCCGGCCGCGGCGAGGCCACCGCCACCTCGGACGGAAAGACCCTGACGGTGAAGGGAGCGTTTCACGGCCTGCCCTCCAACGCCACCGAAGCGCACATTTTTGTCAGCCCCGTCGCGGGCGTGCCGGGCAGGCAGATCCTCGAGCTGCAAGTGACCAAGGCGGCCAGCGGTACCATCGCCGGCGACTTCAAGCTGACAAGCGCGCAGGCCACCGCGCTGCGAACCGGCAAGCTCTATATACAGATCAACAGCGAGAAGGCGCCGGATTTCTATCCCTGGGGTCCCAAAGGCACGCTATGGGGCTGGCTGTTCCCGGCCCATGAAACCGTGGGTGCGGACGTACCGCAGCAGGATCACTGGTTCATTCCCCAGATCGACACGCCGTCGCGCTGAACGCACATCGAGGTCTTTGATCATGCGCAAGAAGAATATTCTGGTGGCGGGCGCCGCCGCCATGGTCGCTGCCGCGCTGGGCAGCATTGCTTTTGGACAAGCTGGCGCCGGTGCCTTTACCCAGGCACAGATCGATGCGGGTCGCCAGGCCTACGGCGCAGACTGCGCCCAATGCCACAATCCCGACCTCTCGGGCACCAACGATGCGCCGCAGCTGGCGGGCGACGCCTTCATCGGCGCTTGGAAGAGTCGCAGCACGCAGGCGCTATACAACAAGATCAGCAAGACCATGCCGGAGGGGCAAGGCGGCAGCCTGGACGAGGCGACCTATACCGCCATCACCGCTTATATTCTGCACGCCAACGGCGCGAGCACGGGTAGCGTCGCCTTCACCGCGGACACAGCCGCAGGCATCGGCGCGATCGCCAGTGGCAAGGTGCCGGATGATGTCCTGCATCCGTCCACGATGAGCGCTTTTGCGCGCGCGACGGCCGGTGAGCGCGTGGCCACTCCCGGCAGCTTCATGTTGCCCGGCAAATTCGGGCTTAGCTTCGAAGGCCATATCCAGAACTACGAACCGGTTACCGAGGCGATGATGAACAATCCGCCGGACGGGGACTGGCTGATGTTCCGTCGAAACTATCAGGGATGGAGCTTCAGCCCGCTCAAGCAGATCAACACCGCCAATGTCGCATCGCTGCAGCTGAAATGGATGTGGTCGCTGCCGGAGAACGGCACCATGGAAATTACGCCGCTGGTCCATAGCGGCGTGCTGTTCATCTGGGGCACCGGCAACACCATCCAGGCGCTGGACGCCAAGAGCGGTGAACTGTTATGGGAAAATCGCCTGGGTCCGGCCCCGCGCCGCCCCGGCCCCGGCCCCTCCACCGAAGAGACCCGCAGCATGGGCCTGTGGGGCAATAACATCTATGTCAACACACCGTTCGGCATGGTCTATGCGCTGGACGCGCGCAGCGGCAAGGAAGTCTGGAAGACCAGGATCGTCGACAACAAGCCGGACATCGGCTGGTCGACCGGCGGCGTGATCATCATCAAGGGCCATGTGCTGGTCGGCATGACCAATTGCGGCCGTCCCAAGACCGACGATCATTGCTACATCAGCGCCTATGATGCGGCGACCGGCAAGCGCGATTGGAAGTTCGTCACCACGGCATTGACCGGGCAGCCCGGCGGGGACAGCTGGGGCGCGCTGCCCGACAATATGAGGAAGGGCGGGGAGACCTGGATCGCGGGGACTTACGATCCCGAGCTCAACACGACCTATTGGGGCACGGCCCAGGCCAAGCCGTGGCGGCGCGACCTGCGCGGCTCGAGCACCGGCGCCACCGACTATGCTAACTCCACCATCGCGCTGGATCCGGAGACCGGCCAGATGAAGTGGTGGTTCCAGCATGCGCCGGGCGAGTCGCTGGATCTGGACGAAGTGTTCGAGCGCGTGCTGATCGACCACGGCGAGCAGAAGACTCTGATGACCATCGGCAAGGCCGGCATCCTGTGGAAGCTCGACCGCGTCACCGGCAAGTTCATCGATGCGCGCGAAACGGTGTTCCAGAATATTTGGGACGATATCGATCGCAAAACCGGCACGCCGCGTTATCGCAAGGACATCGTGGAGCAGAAGGTCGAGCAGTGGCTGTCCTCCTGTCCCGGCCCGGAGGGCGGCCATGACTGGCAGGCAACCAGCTATCACCAGCCCAGCGACGCCTTGATCATCCCCTTGTCGCAGAGCTGTGTCTTCATGCTGGGCAACGGTTCGCAGACCTATTTCGAGATGCCGGGCAGCGACGGCAACTTGGGGCGACTGTCCGCCTATCGCACTGCCGACCTGAAGCCGCTCTGGTCCTTCCAGCAGCGCGCGCCCTTTCTGACCAGCGTGGTCTCGACGGCGGGCAATGTCGCCTTTGTCGGCGACTTCGACCGCATCTTCCGGGCCGTAGACGTCACGAGCGGCAAGACCCTGTGGAAGACCCGCCTGGGCACCACGGTGCAGGGCTTTCCGATCAGCTTCAGCGTGGACGGCAAGCAGTACATCGCCGTGACTACTGCGCTGGGAGGCGGCAGCCCGGAAATGAAGCCCGGCACTATGCTGACGGAAGTGCACCGGCCGCCGAACGGCTACAACCTGTTCGTATTTGGCCTGCCCGACTAGCTAAAGACGCAAGGGCCTGGATTGACCATGAGCGATGGCGACAAAAAATATTGGTTTCGAGCCAAGCGGTACGGTTGGGGCTGGGGATTACCGATCACCTGGGAGGGCTGGGTGGTGTTTGTGGTCTGGTTTGCTGTTCTCATTTGCGCGATTCGTTATCTCATTCCTCGTCGACCGACTGCGTTTCTCATCTGCACGCTTGGAATGAGTCTTTTGCTACTGGCAATCTGCTACGAAAAAGGGGAGCCCGCGCGCTGGCGCTGGGGAGAGCGCGACGAGTGATTGGTTTTCAGCCCGCAAGCGAAGGTGCCCGCCCGCGCTCGAAATTCATGCACAATTGATTGATCAGCGAGGTATCGTGCCTCGAATTTCCGGAGGGCCTGCAGAAATGATGATCACTTTCGCTCACGGCTTGCGGCCTTCGGTGCAAAGCGGTGTGGAATCCTCATCGTGCGCGATCACGCGGATCGGCCACTGGATCGTAATGTGCGTCCTCGTGACGTTGCTCGGTATGGCACGCGCAGGCGCAGAGGATTCGGGCAAGTTGCCAGTGCGGGTGGTGGTCGTTACGACCTTCGAGCTCGGTAACGATACGGGCGACACGCCGGGCGAATTTCAGGCCTGGGTGGAGCGCTTGCCGTTGCCGCAGACCCTGCCGTTTCCGTTGGGTAATCATCCGCTGCGCTACAACGCCGACAAGCAGGTCCTGGGGATTGTCACGGGCGAAGGCTCGCTGCGCGGCGCGGCCTCGATCATGGCCCTCGGCCTCGACGATCGCTTCGATCTGTCCAAGGCGTACTGGCTCGTGCCCGCGATAGCCGGTATCGATCCCACCTACGCCTCGGTCGGCTCCGCCGCCTGGGCGGAGTGGATTATCGATCGAGATCTCAACTTCGAGATCGACGCGCGCGAGATCCCCCCTGGCTGGTCTACCGGGCACATCCCTCTGGGGCGCAGCAAGCCCTTTGAGCCGCCGACCCCTGATCTCGATCGGCCCAATGCCGTCAACGGTTATCACCTCAATCCCGAGCTGGTCGAGTGGGCCTATCAGTTGACGCGCAATGTGCATCTCGATGACACGCCTGCGCTGAAGAGCATCCGTGCCGGCTATGCACGCTACCCCAATGCGATGAAGCCACCCTTCGTTCTCAAAGGTGACGAGGTCTCTGCCTCGGATTGGTGGTTGGGTGAGCGCATGAATACCCTGGCCCAGCAGTGGATGACTTACTGGAGCGCCGGCAAGGGACGGGCCGTCACGACGGCAATGGAGGACTGCGGCATCCTGACCTCTCTGACCTATCTATCTCGCACGCACCGCGTGCGGCTGGACCGCGTTCTCGTGTTGCGCACGGGTTCTGATTACACGGTGCCCGCGTCCGGCCAGACGGTTGCGCAGCTTCTGGCAAGTGAGGCGGCTGAGGATGCCGCTCTCTCGGCATATGTGCCCTCACTTGAGGCCGCATATCGTGTCGGCAGCACGGTGGTAAACGAGATAGCTGGCAATTGGGCAAGATACGCCGAGCAAACACCGGTAGCCAGGTGAGTGCTGGCGCGGAGTACCTCGCAGCCAGGCAAGACAGGAGAGCTCCTTGAAATCTTTGATATTGCCGCTAACTCGCCAGGCGATGTTCGTGGCTATGCTCGGGACATGTATCGGCGGCTCGTTCGCTGCCACGCCAAAGGAGCAGAAGGCGATCGTCCAAACCGGCAACGGTGGTCCGGAGGTGCTCAAGCTGCAGACCGTGGCTGTACTCGAGCCCGGCGAGGGTCAGGTACTGTTAAGAGTGTACGCAGCCGCGGTGAATCCGACCGACTGGAAGATGCGTACTGCCGGCCCCGGGTACGCGCCTGCGGTGGCAGCTGTCATCCCGGGCAGGGACGTCGCCGGCGTGATCGAAAAGATCGGCAGCGGTGTCGGCACTCTGAAAGTAGGCGATGCGGTATTTGCCGTGATCTCTCGTAGCGCCAGCGCTTTGAACGGGGGCTATTCGCAGTTTGCCATAGCGGCCATGGCCGACGTGGTACCGAAGCCGCCGAGCACTACCTACGCACAAGCGGCCGGCCTGGGCATCGCGACCCTTACCGGAGTGCGGGCCGTCAATCAGACCGAGGTATCGCAGGGCGAGCGCGTGTTGATCACCGGGGCCGCCGGCGGCGTGGGCAGCGCGGCGGCGCAGGCGGCTAAAGCCAGAGGTGCTTACGTGATCGGTACCGCAACCGCGCAGCACAATGCCTACCTGAAATCCATCGGCGTCGATGAAGTCATTGACTACACTCAGGACAAATTCGAAGACAAAGTGAAGAACGTGGACGTGGTCATCGACACGGTCGGCGGTGACACCGCAGAACGCGCACTGACCACGATTAAGAAGGATGGCCTGTATGTCAGCGTTGCAGCGCGCGGCCTGGAACCGAAATGTGCCGCGGCGGGTATCAGATGCATGAGTCGCGATGCCGTAGTGCAAAGAAGCGTGTATGAGGAAGTCGCCACGCTCGCGAGCACGGGCAAGCTCAAGGTGAAAGTAGAAAAGACCTTCCCGCTGGCCCAGGCGGCCCAAGCCCAGGAACTCAGCGAGCAAGGCCACACGGAAGGAAAGATCGTTCTGATCGTGGATGAGGCGAAAGCCAACCGCAGGTGACGGTGCCGGTTAGCGCTCGCCGCACAGCGATTCACGATGGGCGGCTGTTGCCCGGAATAAAACGTCAAGTGGAGGAGAACTTGTATGCGAGAGCCGGCTGCGCAAGACGTGCCAGATCAGGATCAGTATTCCGGAACCACGCGACGCCGCTTCATCACGGGCGCACTGGCGCTGGCGGCACCTACGATGATGCTCACCGATGTCGCCGACGGCGCAGCTCCTGCGCAAGTGGATCTGCTCATCTTGGGTCCCGACATTGTCACCTTCGACGATTTGAGTACGGTCATTGCGGGCGGGGCGATCGCGGTGAAGGGCAATGCCATCGTATGGATGGGCAAGGAGGGCGACGC
>JBEKUL010000028.1:0-28575 GCA_049515055.1 Steroidobacteraceae bacterium
CAGCCCCTGCGCACCGGCGCTGAGCTCGCCAATGACATCGCGCAGGTACAAACGCAAAGCGGTGAGCACCTGATCATTGCGCGAGCGGCCCAGATGCACGCGCCCGCCGGCAGGTCCGATGCGCGCGATCAGACGCCGCTCGAGCGCGCTCTGACCGTCCTCGTCCGCGAGCTCGATGCGCCACTGGCCGCGCTCGTGCTCTTCGGCAAGCCAGCTCAGTGCGCCCACGATCAGCGCGAGGTCGTCGGCCGACAGCAGCTTTTGCGCGTGCAGCATCTGCGCGTGCGCGATCGAGGCGCGCACGTCGTAGCGCACCAGCCGCTCGTCGAGCGCGTAGTCCTCCCCGGCCGTGTAGCGCAGCACGCGCTCATCGAGCGGGGCGCCTTTGTCCCACATCCGGCTCATGCGCCGCCTTGCTCGGCGCTCGTGAGCGCATTGACGTCGGCAACGATCAGCGTGCCGGTACCCTCATTGGTGAACACCTCGGCCAGGATGCTGTCGGTCGCGCTGTAGGAGATCACGTGCACGCGGCGCACGCCGCCGCGCAACGCATCCTCGATCGCTTTGGCCTTGGGCAACATGCCATCGACGATGCTGCCGGATGCACGCAGGCGCTCGAGGCCGGCCAGATCGGTATACGAGATCACCGAGCCAGGATCCGAGACACGCTCGAGGATGCCCGGCACCGCCGTACACAGGATCAGCTTCTCGGCGCACAGGGCCGCGCCGATCGCTGCGGCGACCGTATCGGCATTGATGTTGAGCAGCGTGCCGTGTTGATCGGCCGAAAGCGGACTGATCACGGGCATCAGGCCATTGTCGAGCTGCTTGCGGATCACACTGACATCGATGCTGTCAATATCACCGACGAAGCCAAAGTCCACGGGCGCGCTCTCGCCTTCCAGCTGCACCGGTGCGCGCCGGTGCGAGCGCACCAGTCCTGCATCCACGCCCGAGAGACCGACCGCATCGATGTTCAGATCGCGGCAGATCGCGAGAATGCGCGTGTTGATCAGGCCGTTGAGCACCATCGAGGTGGCGTCGATTGCTTTTTCATCGGTGATGCGCCGGCCCTGCACCAGGCGCGTGCTCATGCCCAGGGCCTCGCTCAGTTGCGTGAGCTGCGGGCCCCCGCCGTGCACCATGACTACGCGCACGCCGAGGTAGTGCAGGATCGCGATCTGCTCGATCAGTGCGCGTGTGAGCGCAGCATCGCCGAAGACCGCCCCGCCCGCCTTGATGACAAAAATCTTGCCCTTGTAGAGCCGGATGTAGGGCGAGGCGTTGCGCAAGGCATGGATCGTCGCCGCGTGGTCTGACTTGTGCACGATCATCTGAAGGTCCTTACTGCGCTGGTTTGAGCAGCTGATAAAGCACGGCTACCTGCGCCGGCAATCGGTTGTAGGCCTGCCGCAGCACTACCGCGCGCGCGCCGTCGAGCAGGGCATCGGCCAGCGCGACGTTGCGTCGCACCGGCAGGCAATGCATCAGATGGCAATCGGCGCGCGCTGGAGCAAACCACTGCTCATCCAGGCACCAGTCGCGCAACGTACGCCGCGCCGCAAGATCCGCGGCCGCGTTGCCATAGGCTGCGGTGTAGCCCCACTCCTTTGCATAGACGACCTGCGCGCCGGTGAAGGCCGCGCGCCGATCCGTGGTCTCGGACACCGAGCCGCCACTGGCCTGCGCGGCGCGGTGCGCCTTGTCGATGATCGCGGCGGGCAGCGCAAAGCCGTCCGGACGCAGCACCACAACTTCCATGCCGCGCATCGCAGCCATGTGCACCGTGGCCGCGGGCACGGCCAAAGGCAGTGCGCGCGGATGCCAGGCCCAGCTCAATACGAACTTCGCATGGCGCGGCACGTCGAGCTCATCGAGCGTCTTCCAGTCCGCCAGTGCCTGACAGGGATGATTAATCGCCGATTCGAGATTGATCACCGGTTTGTCAACCAGGTCCGACATCGCTCGAAATCGCTGGTCGCTCAATTCCGCCTCGAGGTCCTGGCCATCGGCGAAGGCACGGATACCCAGTGCATCGCAGTAGGAGGCCAGGACGGGCAGGCCCTCGCGAATGTGCTCGGCCGCAGCCCCGTCCATCACGGCGCCATCGCGGGCCTCCAGCTGCCAGCTGCCATTGCCCGAGGTGATCACGAAACTCGATCCGCCCAGTCGCGCCATGGCCGCCTGCATCGAGGACAAGGTGCGCAGTGAGGGATTCAGGAACAGCAGGCCGAGGATCTTGCTGCTGAGTGCGCGCGGCTCGGGGCGCGCTTCCAGGCGGCGCGCGAGCGCGAGCAGCTCGCGCACCTGCTCGCCCGAAAGATCGGCCAGGTCGATAAAGCGCTGCATGATGGCTGCGCGGCGCGCTCAGCTGCCCATGTCGAGCAGGGCGGCGCGCAGGAGCTCGACGTGCTCGGCCTTAAGCACGTACGGCGGCAGCAACCGCAGAATGGTTGGGTCGGCGCTCGTGCCAGCCAGAATGTCACGCTCGAGCAATGCCGCCTGGATCTGGCGGGCCGGGCGCGCGGTGCGCAGGCCGAGCAGCAGTCCCTCGCCCTGGTGTGCAATCACCGGGCCGACGATGCAGCGCTCGCGCAGCAGCGAGGAGATCTCGCGCACGTGCTCGAGCAGGTGTTCGCTCTCGATGGCCTCAATGACCGCCTCGATCGCGGCGCAGGCCATCGGGCCGCCGCCAAAGGTCGTGCCGAGCGCATCGAGCTTGAGGGCCGCGGCTACCTTCGGGCTCATCAGCAATGCGGCGCAGGGAAAACCATTGCCGAGCGACTTCGCGCTGGTGAGCATGTCGGGTTGCACGCCATAGCGCTTGGAGACAAAGGACTCGCCGCTGCGGCCCATGCCGCACTGGACCTCATCGCAGATCAGCAGCGCCCCGACGGCGTCACAGCGCTCGCGCAACGCCTGCAGAAATGGCGCGCCCAGGTCATAAGCCCCGCCCACCCCCTGCACCGGCTCGACGATGACAGCGGCGCTCGCGCGCGTGACCTGGGCGGCAATGGCCTGGAAGTCACGCCGCGCGATGTAGCTCACGTCGAATGGGGTGCGCGGAAAGCCGTACCACTTGTCCCGCGCGCCCCAGGTGATCGCGCCGGCGGCAGCGGTGCGGCCGTGAAAGGAATGCTCGATGGCCACAATGTGGCTGCGCCCGGTGAAGGCGAAGGCCATCTTCAAGGCATTCTCGATCGCCTCGGCGCCGCTATTGACGAAGAACACGCTGCTGAATCCGAGGTCGGCAAAGCGGATGAGGCGCGCCGCGGCGCGCAGCCGCACCTGCAGTGGCACCGCATTGCTCTGGAAATTCAGGCTGCGTGCCTGCTCGCTGAGCGCGCGCGTCCAGCCCGCATGGCCATAGCCGAGCGCGGCCACCGCATGGCCGCCGTAGAGGTCGAGCACACGGCGGCCATCGCGCGTGTGCAGCCACACGCCCTCGGCCGATTCCACGCTCAAAGGGAATTGGGCGAAGACCGGCGCCAGGTAATCGGGTAGCGCCGAGCCCGGCATCGAGGGCAGGTTCTGGGCATTCATCGTGAATCGCTCCGCTGTTGAGCTTCAGGTCCAGCCCGCCGCGGCGGCGGTGAGTCCCGTGGTCTCGGGCAAATCGTATAGCCGGTTCATCCATTGAACCGCGCCGCCGGCCGCGCCCTTGTTCAGGTTATCGAGCACGCAAAACACCGCGACCGTGCGGCCGTCGCTGACGGCCGAGAGTGTCGCATAGTTGCTGCCAGCGACTTCCTTGAGCCGCGGCGGTGAGTCACTGACGCGCACGAAGGGCGCAGCGGCGTAGAAATCGCGCAGCGCCGCCAATACCTCGGCGCTGCCAGCGCGGGTGCGCAATGCGGCCTGCACCGTCACATGGATGCCGCGCGCGAAGGGCCCCGAGTGCGGCACGAAGCCGATGTGCGGCTCGATGCCGCAGGCGGCCAGTGCACAGGCTCGCACCTCGGGTGTGTGGCGATGCGACAGTGGGTTGTACGAGTACAGATCGCTATGGCGCGCCGGATGGTGGGTACCCTCGGTGGGCTTGCGACCCGAGCCGGTGCTGCCCGTAACACCCGTGACGAACAGCTCCTGGCTCGTCAGTCCGCAGGCCAGCAAAGGCACCACCGGCAGCAGGATCGCGGTGGCGAAACAGCCCGGATGCGCCACATGCGCGGTCGGCGCGAGCGCCAGATGCTCGGGCAGCGCGCAGCAGAAGCCGGCAATGCGCCCCGGTGCGCCGTGCGCGTGCTCATAGACCTGCTCGTACGCTGCGGCGGAGCGGTAACGAAAATCAGCTGAAATATCCACCACATGCGGGCTGCCGCCGGCCGCCTCGGCGGCGCTGAGCAGTCGATCAATCAGCGCGGCGGCACTGCCGTGCGGTGCGGCCGAGAAGATCGCGGCCGAGGGCTCGCGCTCTACGAGCGCTTCGATCTGCGCCAGTGACTGGAAGCGCTCTTGCGGATACAGCGGCGCCAGATGCCCGAAAGCGCTCGCGACCGACTGGCCGGGCTGGCTGTCGGACAGGATGCCAGCGAGCTTGAAGTGCGGATGAGCGGCGAGCAGGCGCAATATCTCGCCGGCGACGTAGCCGGTGCCGCCGAGCACGATCGCAGGGATGGTGCGGCTCATTCGCTCGCCCCGGCGCGAAGCCGCGTCGCCTCGGCAAGGCCGAGCGCCGCGATCACGAGATCGCCCAGCCCGCCGCCATCGGTCAGCGCGTTGCAGGCCGGCACGCGCATCTGCTGCTGGATGATCTCGATGCCGACCTCGTTGTCCGTAGACGGACCGGTCACGCAGCACGGCTCGATCTGAAAGCGCTCGCGCAGCAGTTTCACACCGCCCCAGGCCGCGACCGGGTCATTGGCCGAGAGCACCACGCCGGTGAGCACGCGCCGGATGTCCTCGCATTCGAGGATCGCATCCACGCCGTAGGTGCCGAGCAGCCCATCGCCGAGCTCGAAGACGATCACATCGGGCTTGCCGCCCGAGAGCTCGGTGAGCATCGTGCGCGTCAGGGCCGGCCCCGTTTTCCCGGTGCTCGTCACGACGCCCAGGTCGGTGAAGATCATCGTGCGACGCGCGCCGGCGTCCTCGAAGGCAAGGATGTCCCGGCGCAGCGAGACGCCGGTGGCTTTGAATGCATCCACGATCAGACCGCGGTGGCGCATGCGCGCGATGATCGCCGCGGCCGCAGCGGTCTTGCCGGCCTCCATGCAGGTGCCTGCGAGCGACACCACCGGCACCTGGCCGGCATCGAGCGTCGCGTTGAGATCGAGCTTGCGATAGCCCACTCGAGCGGGCACGCCGATGCGCTCGCCCAGATAAGGGAAATGCAGTACCGCGCCGAGCACGCGGCAATCGAAGGGCTTGCCTTTGTCGGCGGTTGCCGAATCGCACACGCCCATGACCCCGCCGATGTTGAGCATCTGGATCACATCGCCGGGCTTGAGCTTCTCGGGCACGTGGCCGGAGTAGCCGAACAGGGCGCGGCGCGGTCCGAGCGCGCCCACGACGATGTCGCCCTTGACGACCTTGGCCATGCGCCCGCTCGTGAGCTCCAGGGTGTTGTAGCTGGACTTGCTGTTGAGGATTTCAGCGACGATCACGACGCCTTCCTCGGCCGTGATGTCGCTGGAAATGCGCAGTTCCTGCCCCAGCGCGCAGGCCTGGGTCACCGAGGCCACCTTATCTACGACCACGCTCTTCATGACTGCACGCCGCCTGCGCCGGCCTGGCCGGCCCGCCGATGAAATACCCCGGGGAGCGCGAGAATCTTCGAGAACCCGAGTGCGTCGGCTGCGCTCCACTCGCCGGCCGCCTCGCCATAGATGCCTCTGGAGGCGCTCATCAGCGAGTAGCGCGATTCCACCCCTTCGACGAACAAGGAGCCGGTGCGCAGCAACAGGTGCACCTCCCCGCTCACGCGCTGCTGCGAGGACAGCAGCAGCGCCTCGATATCGCGACAGACCGGGTCGAGCAGTTGTCCCTCGTGCACCAGATCGCCATAGGGTGCGGCCACGCTGTCCTTGATGCGCTGCTGGCGGCCGGTCAGCACGAGCTTCTCGAGCTCGCGATGCGCGCTCAGCAGCACCTCGGCCGCGGGAGCCTCGAAAGCCACGCGTCCCTTGGTGCCAATGATGGTGTCGCCCAGATGAATGCCGCGCCCGATACCGAACGGCGCCGCCAGTGCCTCGAGCCGCTCGATCAGCGCCACCGGCTCGAGCGCGGCGCCATCGAGCGCCGCGGGTCTGCCCTGCTCGAAGCGCAACGTATGGCGCTCGCTGGGGCGCGCCGCTGTGAACGCCTCGCGCGAGAGCACCCAGGCACTCTCCGGTATGCTGCCGGCCGAGCTCAGCGTCTCCTTGCCGCCGATCGTCACGCCCCACAGACCGCGGTTTATCGAATAGGCTGCGCCGCTCGGCGGCAACGGCAAGCTGCGCTGCTGCAGGTACGCCTGCTCGGCGCTGCGCGTAAAGGCCTGATCGCGCACCGGTGCGAGCACCTGCAGTTCCGGCGCCAGGGTGCGCAATGCGACTTCGAAGCGCACCTGGTCATTGCCGGCCGCCGTGCAGCCGTGGGCAATCATGCTGCTGCCGAGCTCGCGAGCCATGCGCGCGATGGTCTGGGCCTGCATGACGCGCTCGGCGCCGACGCACAGCGGATAGAGCTGGCCGCGGCGCACGTTGCCCATGATCAGAAAGCGCAGCACCTGCTCGAAATAATCGGCACGCGCGTCGACCTGGTGATGCGAGCGCGCACCGAGCGCAAGGGCGCGCTCACGCAGTGTGCGCGCGCTGCTCGCATCGATGCCGCCGGTGTCTACTGTCACGGTAATGACGGGCCGTTGATAATTCTCGATGAGCCAGGGCACCAGGAAAGAAGTGTCCAGGCCACCCGAGTAAGCCAGCACGATCGGCTGGTCGTGTGCGTCAGTGGTTTGCATGTGCATTCTCAGGTACGAAACAACGAGTTGAGGCGCTCGAGCAGCCGCTGCTGGGCCCGGGCGTCGTGGGTGGCCACGAATATCGTATCGTCGCCGGAGATCGTGCCCACGACCTCGGGCCACTCGGCCTTGTCGATTGCGACCGCCACGCTCGGTGCCGCGCCTATCGTGGTGCGCACCACCGTGATCGAGGCGCCGGCCGGCTGCACCGTGCGCACGAACTGCGCGAGCGCGCCGAAGTCGCCGTTGGCGCGTGAGATCTCATCGGGCGGCAACAGGTAGCGGCCGCTCGCCTTGAGCACGCCGAGCTCGCGCAGATCGCGGCTGACCGAGGACTGCGTGACCTCGAAGCCATCGCGCCTGAGCATCATTGCCAGATCGTTTTGCCGGCGCACGACGCCGCTGCGCAGGATGCGCAGGATTGCGCCGTGCCGGTCGATCTGCTGGCGGTCGGTCAGCATAGGGGTGCCCGAAAGGCGTGCATAAATTATGATAATTATGCATATTAATGCACCGCCTGGCAATCACCGCGCTGCCCGCTGCCCCCGCGCGACGCCGGTGCGTAGCCGCGCGCGCGCAGCGGCGCGCTGCTCACGACGTACTACCGAGGCTCGATCGCTTCGGTTATCTTCGTTGCCGCACGGTCGTTGCAACATCAAGCGCGCCTAGGGGAGGGCGAAAGTCATGGCACAGCCGAATATTCAGGGGCGGTTTTTCTGGCAGGAACTGCTGTGCACGGACCCGGCAGCGGTCACGGCTTTCTACGGCAGGGTAATCGGCTGGCGCGCTGCGCCTGCAGCCAGCGATCCGAGCTACATCACTTTTGCCTCGCGCAGCGGGCTGGTCGCCGGCGCGATGGCGGCCGGCAGCGAGCAGAAGGCTAGCGGCTCACATTGGCTCGCCTACATCGGTGCCGAAGACCTCGAGGCGACGCTCGCCACCGCGATGCGCCTGGGGGCCAAGGTGGTGCAGGCCGCAGCCGACATCGAGCAGGGCCGTTACGCCGTGCTTACAGATCCGCAGGGCGCAAGCTTCGGCATCTACAAGCCGAAGCAGGCTGCCCCAGAGCACACCGCGCAGCACGGGGATCATTGCTGGCTTGAGCTCTCCACCACGGACCTGGAGGCGGGCTTCAAGTTTTACCAGGAGCTGTTTGGCTGGCAGGTCATTCAGCGCATGGACATGGGAGCGCAGGGCACTTACCTGATCTTCGGCGTGGCCGGCACGCCGCGCGGCGGCGTGATGAAGCTCTCGCACCCGGCGCCCGGTCCCTATTGGCTCTGCTACTCCGAGGTCAGCGACCTGGACCGGGCCATCGCGGCGGCGGAGAAGTCCGGCGGCCGTGTACTGCACGGGCCCATGACGGTTCCGGGCGGGGCGCGCATCGTGCAGCTGGCCGATCCCAATGGCGCGGTGTTCGCGCTGCATACGCAACCGAAGATGGCCGCGATCCCGCCGAAAGCACCGGCGACGAGCAGCCCCAGCGCGAGCCCGGCCAAGCCGCCGACCAGCGCTACGCCGGCGCCGCCGCCCACGGCGCTGCCCAAAGCACCGCCCGCGAAAGTGCCGACGCTCGAGCCAGCGAAGGCCGCTACCCCGAAGCCCGCGGCCGCCACCCCGGCCGCTGCGCCGCCCGCGCCGGCTAAGGCCGCGAGCAAGCCAGCCGCGAAGAAGGCGGCTGTGAAGAAAGCGGCAGCACCAAAGAAGAAGGCTGCCGCCAGGAAGAGCAAGCCGAAGAAAAAGGTCGCGGCGAAGAAGGCTGCAGCCAGGAAGAAGGTCGGCAAGAAAAAGGTGGCCAGGAAGGCAACGGCTCGCGGCCGGCGGCGCGCCGGCAGCGCCAAGCGAGGCATGAAGCGCAGCGCCAGCCGCGCAGCGAAGCGTACGGGGCGCAAGTCGGGCAAGGCGCGGCGCAAAAAATAGGCCGCGCTGAACTTCGCCGTATCGCTCGGGCCGGCACCGCGCTTGGGTGCCGGCCTCAACGAGGGATTCAACCCCCCGGGGCTCGCTCGCCGTGCTGCGCGAACCACGCCTCGATGAGCCGGCGCGCGATCGTGTGCGCGGGCGGCAGCAGCACCGTGGAGTCGCTGCGCAATTGCCCGAGCTCGAACCAGCGCGCATCCTCCAGCTCCCCGTCAAGCCGCACCGGGCCCGCGCTCGCGCGCGCGTGGAAGCCCAGCATCAGAGAGGCCGGAAATGGCCAGGGTTGGGAGGCGAAATAGCGTGCCTCGGTAATTTGCACGCCCGATTCCTCCTCGACCTCGCGCGCCACGGCCTGCTCAAGACTCTCGCCGGGCTCGACAAAGCCTGCCAGAGCCGAATAGCGCCCGGCGGGCCAGGAGGCCTGGCGGCCAAGCAATGCCTTCGTGCCGTCCGTGACCAGCACGATGATCGCCGGATCAATGCGCGGAAAGAACTCGGCCCCGCAACCGGTGCACGCAAGCATATGACCCGCGTTGCGCGGTTCGGTCGGTGCTGCGCACACGCCGCAATGACGCTGACGGGCGCGCCAGATCACGAGCGCCCGGGCCACGCTGAGCAGTTGCGCCTGCGCCTCGCTGAGCACGGGCAGCAACGGGCGTAGTTCCTCAAAAGTGGCTCCGGGGCAGGCGAAAGCGGCATCGGCCGGCAGGTCCACGAGCACGCAGCGCTCGCCCTCGTACCAGCCCAGCAGCAGCAGGCGGGAGTCATCGATCGTGTCGATGTGCGCCTGAGCCGCGCTGAGCAAGGCGATGGAGCTGTCCGGCTCGCCTCGCACCAGATGGGCCGTGCCCTGGCAGATCAGGTAGCGCGTGTGCGGGTCGGCGCGAGCCTCCTGCGCCCAGAGGCTGTGTGAGCGCATGTCTGCGCGAGGCTGCAGGCCCGAGCTCACAACGCTTGTCATGGCCGCAGTGTTGCAGACCGTCCATTGCAGCGGCAACCCCGGGCCCATCGTCAATCAGGACCAATGCTCAGTCGGCTCGTTAGCGCAAGCGACGCATTGCGGCGTGCGCAGTGACCAGCGATCGGCCACTACGCAGGCGTGGCAGGCGCCGCAGTTGCCCAGCCTGAGCTCCTCGCCTCGCGCCAGCGCGCTGAGCAGGTACACGGCGTGCTCGAAGCTGATCACCGGCGCGGGCACCAGCGCGCGGTAGCTGTCGTAGCCCTGACACAAGAGCTCACCGCGGTTCAGGCCGGGCAGGCGCTGCGGGATCTCGGCGCCCGACAGCGCCGGCAGCGCGCCAATCAGCCGCCACAGGCTCGCCAGCAATGCGCTCTCCTGGCGCGCGCGGGCGGTGCGAGTGAAGAAGACGCTCTGCTGCGGGGATTTGCCGCGATGGCGCGTCAACGGCACGGCCCGCGGCTCGCTCAGATACGAGCGGTAGAGCTTGCGGATGCGATCATCGGTCAGCCCCGTCCAGGCGCGGATCGTGTGCGTGCGTGCCTCGAGCTGAATGAAGCGCAAGGCGATCTCGAAGCGCCGGCGCTCGCGGCTGTAGCGGTCATCGAACATGCGCATCGGTGGCTCCATTTAGCTAAAATGTTACTGGTAACGATTTTGGTGTAAATATCGCAGATATCGCTCTGGGCTCCAAGCGCAGCTGCGGCAGGATATTTCGCCCGATTCAGGAGGAATGCCATGTTGGAGCCCAATGCGCGTCAGGCGCACAGCCCGCCGCTGACATCGCCCATGCCGCTCGTCGGGCGCTGGGACAGCGCCCTGCTCTCGCCGGTCGCGGAGATCAACCAGCAGATGCTCGCGCTTCTGAGCGCTTGCGCCTGCGCGCAGCAAGGCGGCGGCGCGAGCGCTGCCCCAGCGCGCCCCTTACCGCGTCTCGTGGCGGGCCTGCGCGAGCTGTGGTGCAGGCTGGATCTGCAGGCCCAGCGGCGCCTGGCGCTGTGCCCTTATTTGTTACTCGATGGCGGCTTCTCGGCGCCAGAGCGCTGGGAGCGCGTCTCACCGGGCGGCCTCGGGGTCATGGATGGGTCTGGCGCAGGCAGCTATTTCTGCAGCCACGCCGGAGTCGCGCTCTTGCGCCGCACGTTCGTCCTGGCGTGGCACCTCGCGCGCTCCAACGCCCTGGCGGCCCGCATACTGCTCGGTATGAGCCCGGATTGCGTGGAGCGCATCGCCGCCTGCCCGCTCTCGCAGCTGGAAGCGCTGGCCGAGTTGGGCCCGGTCTGGGTGGTGCCTCGCTGGGAACTGCAGCCGCAGGTCTGGCGGCAGATGCTGCAAGCCGCCCTTGTCGACCGCGCGGCGGCGCTGCGGCCGGTACAATTGCGCGGCCTGCAGTTGCTCGCCTCGGACGGCGGGCAGCGCGGCGGGAGCGCAGCCTGAAATCACGCTCGCCGGCGCTGAGGGCTCGCCCCCGGCACTCGTGGCGTGTGCTAAGTTGCCCGACTTTTAACGGAAGCCACCGGAGTGGCGAGCCATGCTTGCCCTGTCGACCCGCGCACTCACCAAGACCTACAAGAACGGCGTCGTCGCGCTTCGGGGCGTCGATCTGGATGTCGAGGTCGGGGATTTCTTCGCCTTGCTCGGTCCTAATGGGGCGGGCAAGACCACGCTGATCGGCATCATCACCTCGCTGGTCAACAAATCCGGCGGCACAGCCAGCGTCTTCGGCCATGACATCGACCGCGACCTGGAGCGCGCCAAGTCCTGCATCGGCATCGTGCCGCAGGAGTTGAACTTCAATCAATTCGAAACCCCGCTGACGATCGTGGTGAACCAGGCGGGCTTCTACGGCATCGAGCGCACCGAGGCGCGAATACGCGCCGAGCGCTACCTGCGGCAACTGCAGTTATGGGATAAGCGCAACGGCGCCGCGCGTGGCCTCTCGGGCGGTATGAAGCGGCGGCTCATGATCGCACGTGCGCTCATGCACGAGCCGCGCTTGCTGATCCTCGATGAGCCAACCGCGGGCGTCGATATCGAGATCCGTCGCACCATGTGGGAGTTTCTGCGAGACATCAATGCGCGCGGCATCACCATCATTCTCACGACGCACTATCTGGAAGAGGCTGAGAGCCTGTGCCGCGAGATCGCGATCATTGACAAGGGCGCCATCATCGAGCGCGATCGCATGCGCAATCTGCTGCGCCGGCTCAACATCGAGAGCTTCGTGCTCAATACTCGCCAGCCGCTGCTGCAGACACCGCTGATTCCGGAGTTCATCGTTCGGCGCATCGATGAGCATACGCTCGAGGTCGACGTCAGGAAGGAACAGAACCTGAACGATCTGTTCGCGCAGCTCTCGAGCCTCGATATCGAGGTGCTGAGCCTGCGCAACAAGGTAAACCGGCTCGAGGAAGTGTTCATGCGGCTGGTGGATAACCGGGGCGCCCATGGCTGATAGCACCTCGACGCTGGCCCCGCACGCGCAGGCCGGCGGCGCCTCGAGCCTGTCGCTGCGCACGGTGCGCTGGATCGGCTTCAAGACCATCGTGATTCGTGAGTACGGTCGCATCGTGCGCATCTGGGGCCAGACGCTGCTGCCCGCTGCGGTCACCGCGACGCTCTACTTCGTGATCTTTGGCAACCTGATCGGCCGGCGCGTGGGCGCGATGTCGGGGGTCGATTACCGGCAGTACCTCGCGCCTGGACTGATCATGATGTCGATCATCACCAATTCCTATGGCAACGTGGTCTCATCGTTCTTCGGTGCGAAGTTCGGCAAGCACGTCGAAGAGCTCCTGGTCTCCCCGTTGCCGAACTGGATCATTGTGGCCGGCTATGCGGCCGGCGGGCTGTTGCGCGGCATGCTGGTCGGGCTGGTGGTAACCATCGTATCGCTGGTGTTCTCACGACTGTCGGCCGTGCACTTCACGGCCATCATTGCCGCGGCGGTTTTGACCTCACTGATATTTTCGCTGGCCGGGTTCATCAACGCCGTGTTCGCGCGCAATTTTGACCAGGTGAACTGGATTCCGACCTTCATATTGACGCCGATGACTTACTTCGGCGGCGTGTTCTACTCGGTACTGCTGCTGCCGGCCTGGGCGCAGAGGCTCTCGATGGCCAATCCCATTCTTTACATGGTCAATGCCTTTCGTTATGGTTTCCTGGGCGCGTCGGACGTGCACGTCGCGGCCGCATTCACGCTCATGCTGGTGCTGGTCGTGAGCCTGTTCGGGGTCTCGGTTACTTTGCTCAATCGGGGCGTTGGGATTCGCGATTGAACCGGGTTATGTCAGTGTAGGTGCCCGCTGGCGTGAGATTGCGCACGTTGTCACGTGAGCTTCATGCAACCGTCACAATAGCGTCAGTGGCGATACCCTACGGTGGTTGGTCATGAACCGTGCCCAGCTCATCATGGCTCGTTTCGATATCGCCGAGTACCGCGTGTGCCGCGGACTCAATCGCGTCGTCGGCCTGTCTCCCGGGCGCTGGGTATTCACGAGCGCAAGCCGGCTGGGCGATGGCATCGCCTGGTATGTGCTGGTCGGGGCGCTGCCGCTGATGTATGGCCGCGCGGCGTTGCGTCCGGCGCTGGTGATGGCGATCACCGGCCTCATCGGGCTTCTGATCTACAAGACGCTCAAGGGGCAGCTGTTGCGCGAGCGGCCGTTCATCCGCCATCCGGGCATCACGCTGGCGATGCCGCCGTTGGACCGCTATAGCTTTCCGTCCGGACACACGCTGCATGCCGTGACCTTCACCTGGCTGGCGGTCGAGCGCTTTCCTACTCTGGCCTGGATTCTGATACCGCTGGCGAGCCTGATCGCGGCCTCGCGCGTGGTGCTCGGACTGCACTATCCGAGCGATGTGCTGGCGGGAGGGGCAATCGGGATAGGCCTCGGATTGCTGGCACAGAATTTCCTCTAGCGGGCCGGAGATCCAAGCCCTTCCGGCGCATGCGGATTCTCTTCATCTCCGACGTCTACTTTCCGCGCGTCAACGGCGTCTCCACATCGATCCGCACCTTCCGCGCTGATCTGGCAAGCGCGGGTATCGAGACCGTGCTGGTAGCCCCTGCTTATACCGACGTGCCAGGCGCACCGGCGGACAGCGGCGTGATTCGCGTGCCATCCAGCGCGGTGCCCGGCGATCCCGAAGACCGGCGGATGCACTGGCGGGCATTGTGCGCGGCGCTCGCAAGGCTCGAATCCGAGCGCTTCGATCTCGTACACATCCATACGCCCTTCATCGCGCATTATGCAGGCGTGCGCTTCGCGCGCCGCACGCACTTGCCCGTGATTGCGACCTATCACACCTTCTTTGAGGAGTATCTGCATCATTACGTGCCGGTACTGCCGCGATGGCTGGGCCGTGCGCTGGCACGCCGCTTTGCGCGCTCACAATGCGACGGCCTGTCCGCGGTCGTCGCGCCATCCGAGCCGATGCGTCAATTGCTGCGCGCCTACGGTGTGGGCACGCGCATCGAGGTGATTCCGACGGGTCTGCCCGCGGAGCGCTATGTGCGCGGTGACGGCGCAAGATTCCGCCTCACCTATGGCATTCCCCTGGATCGGCCATTGCTGCTGTACGTCGGGCGTGTGGCGCACGAGAAGAACATCGAGTTCCTGCTGCACAGTTTCGTCGTGCTGCGCCGCTCACGAGCGGACGCCCTGCTGGTCATCTGCGGCGAGGGCCCGGCGCGCACACAGCTGCAGGCGCTCGCCCGCAGTCTGGGCATCGCGCACGCACTGCACTTCATCGGCTATCTGGAGCGCGAACGAGCTCTGGCGGATTGCTACGCGGCCGCGGATGTGTTCGTGTTCGCCTCGCGCACCGAGACCCAGGGCCTGGTGCTGCTCGAGGCACTCGCGCAGGGTTGCCCCGTCGTCTCGACGGCGATAATGGGCTCCGCTTCGATCCTGCAACCCGGATGCGGGGCGCGCGTTGCGCCGGAGAAGCCCGAGGTCTTCGCCGAGACAGTGCTGGACGTTCTGGATGATCCGCAGCGCGCCGCGCGACTCTCGGCGCAGGGGCTCGACTACGCGCGCACCTGGGCCTCCATGCACATGGCATGGCGGTTGGCGAAGCTCTATCGCGAGCTCAAGGACCCGAGCCCTGTGAGCACTACGGCGCGGGCTGCACATATGTAATCTGACTTGGCCGCGAGCACGCGGCCGCGCCGGCCTTGCGCTAAGATCGTCCCAAGGGCTGCTACCGGCGGACGAGGCATGACGGCAAGACGGGCGCTCGTGGTTGATGATTCGAAATCCGCGCGCGCGTTCCTGGCCCGCATCCTGGAGCGCTATGAGCTGACTGTTGATGGGGTCGAATCGGCCGAACAGGCCATTGACTACCTCACGCATCAGCAGCCGGATGTGATCTTCATGGATCATCTGATGCCCGGCATGGATGGCTTTCAGGCGGTGCAGGCGATCAAGAACAACCCACGCACCGCGACCATCCCGATCATGATGTACACCTCGCAGGAAGGCGAGCTGTACCTGAGCCAGGCACGCGCTCTGGGCGCAATCGGGGTGCTGCCCAAACACACCAAGCACACCGATGTGACCAGGGCGCTCGAGCAACTCAATCTGCTGGGCCCGTCGCGGCTCGACGACGAGATCATCCTCGCAAGTCCGGCCCCAGAGGCAGACTCAGCAGCCGTGGCCGCAGCAGCGGAGATATCGGCGAGCAGCGCGGCAGCCTCCGGCGCCTCTTCGGCCCCCACCGCGAGGCCCAGCGTACCCGGCGCACGTGACATGAGCGCGCAGGCGCCGCAAATCGCGGCCGAGCGCGAGCCGCTGGCCGAGCGGCGCTCGAGGACGACACGGCCGGACCTGCCGCCGATCGCACCGGAACTGCGCACGATCATCGATGCGATGGTCTCGCACCACATGCTCGAGCTGCGCCGCTTCCTGGTCGACAATCTCGAGAGCCAGTCCGATCGAATCATCGCCGATGTGCGGGTGCTGCTAGGGGATGAGCCCCCCGAGAGTGCGCTGGTACCGCCGCCGCGTGCTGGGCAGTGGGGGCTATGGCTCGGCTTGGCAGCGCTCATCTTCGCCGCACTTGTCGGCCTGCAGTGGCAGCAGCAACGCGGCGCTGCGCTTGCACTGACCGGGCAGCTCGCGCAAACGCAGCAGCAATTGGCCAGCACGCAACACAGCTTGCAGACATTGCAGGACATGCAGGCCGCTGGCGCTGCGGCGGTTGCGAACGAGGAAGATGCGAGCGGCGCGGGCGCGCCCAACGACGAACTGATCGAACCGGTGCCCTTCGGCGAGACCCCGCTCGCCGGCTCGCGGCTGGAACGAATCCAGGGGCTGCTGGCCCGGCTCACTGCGCAAGGGTTTCACGGCAGCGTGCAGATCCGCAGCATTCCGGGTCGTTACTGCATGAACACGCCGCCGACCGCGCAACCGATCATGGCTGCCGACAACATGCCCTATACGCGCTGCGATTCGGTCGGCAACCCGCGCGAGGACAATGGCTCGGTGAGTCTGCGGCAATCCGTGGCCTTCGCCAATATGATCGCCACCGCGCGCGAGAACAGCAAAGGGGCTCTGGACCTGCAGATCAGCGCCGGCACGAGCGATGAGACGATCACGCCCTACCCGCCGATCAGCGAAGGGCTCACCGCCGGTGAGTGGAATCGCGTTGCCGCCGCCAACAATCGTGTCGAAGTGCATTGGCAGCCCGTGCGCTGAAGCCCCAGGGGCTGCCGGCTGCTGAGGCGGCGCGCGCTTTTCGACCGCCGCGCCTGTTGCGCAATGCGCATCTGCAATCGGTGCTCAGCAATCTGCCGTGGCAGAGCTGGTTCATCCGGCGGCGTGCGCAGCCCTTACTCGCCAGCTCGCGTGAAATGCTGCTCGATTGCGGCGACGGCGTGCGGCTGCAGGCGTTCTACTCTGCCCGACCCGAGCAGGCGCGCGCCGGGCTCTACAAGCTTGCGGTGCTGTTGCACGGCTGGGAGGGCAGCGCGCAGTCGAGCTACGTGCTGTCCTGCGCGGCGCTGTTGTTTCAGCGCGGCTTTGCTGTAGTACGGCTGAATCTGCGCGATCACGGCTCAACCCATGCGCTCAATCGCGATCTGTTTCACTCCTGCCGTCTGCCCGAGGTGATCGGCGCAATACGCGCGCTCAGCGCTGCGTTCCCGCAGGCGCGCCTGTGCCTGGCCGGCTTCTCGCTGGGTGGCAATTTCATGCTGCGCGTGGCGGCGGACAGCCGCGCCCCGCAGACGATCGCCGGGGTGGTGGCGATCTCCCCCGTGATCGACCCGCAGGCGACACTGCGCGCACTCGAGCAGGGGCTGGGACTATATCGGCGCTATTTCGTGCGGCGCTGGAGCCGCTCGCTGCGCATCAAGCAGCGCGCCTGGCCCGGGGCGCATGACTTTGCCGATCTCTGGCAGCTGCAGGACCTGCGACAGATGACCGCGGCGCTGGTGCGCCGCTACACCGAGTTTGAAACGCTGGAGGCTTATCTGGACGGCTACGCGCTGACCGGAGAGCGCCTCGCGTCGCTGCGAGCCCCTGCGAGCATTCTGCTGTCCGCGGACGATCCCATAATTCCCGCGGCGGATCTGGAGCGTCTCGCACACAGCGAGCTGCTCACGCTCGTGCGCACCGAGCACGGCGGGCACTGCGGCTTCATGCAGGGCTGGAGCCGCCCGAGCTTCGCCGACGGCTATGTGCTGGCACAGTTCGAGCAGTTCAGCCCGCCTGGCGAGCGCGCGGCCTGACGCGGCGCTCAGGGGCTGGGGGGCAAAGCGGCGCCGGGGGGCAATACAGCGCCGGGCATGCCCCGCATGGCCTGGCTCATCTGGCTCACGCACATGGTCTCGATGTACTCCACGCCGCGCTTGGCCAGCGCCAGGGCGAGCGACATCGTGGAGATTTCGTAGACTGCCCAGTGCCACGGTCCACGCCACAGCGCGCCGCTGGCCGGCAATTTCTCGTGATCGCAGAACAGATACTCCGGCTGCAGCGTCTCGTACTTCAACCGGCTGTGCGTGTCGTAGTCGCTCAGTACCCAGCCAATCGGCCCGCCGCTGATCTGGCGCGCGCGGTAGACGGCCGCGAGATCGAAGGAAATCACCACGCACTGGGCGCGCACGGGCTTGAGGGTCTCGAGCACACGTGTCACCACGCGATCGACGCCGAATTGCCCCAGGCTCGCACGCTTGATCTCGACAAATAAAGTAATGTCAGGCCGGCCATCGAGCAGGCCGAGCACCTCACGCAGCAGCGGGATGTGCGTGCCGCGAAAGCGCTCGCCGAAGCGCTCGGGCTCGCACGCATCCAAGCGCGCAAGCTCGCTGGCCCGCAACTCGAACACGGTTCCGGGAATCGCAGCCGTGCGCTCGAGCCGATGATCGTGTATCACGACCGGTACGCCGTCGGCCGACAACTGCACGTCGAGCTCCAGGCAGCGCAGCCCCAGCGCCAGGGCCGACTCGAACGCGGGCAGGGTATTTTCCGGAAATTCGTGCGCGTTGCCCCGGTGGGCCACCAGATGCATCGGCGGTGTATTGCTCAAGCGAAGACCGTGCTGCCCCGACGCGCGATTATAGCCGCGCGCTGCACTAGGTGGAGCCGCGGCCGCGCTTTTCTTCGAACTCGACGATCGGCTCGCCACCGGTCACGGTCATCTGGCCCTCGACGGTCGCACCGCGCGCCATGACGATGCGGCGCGCGGTTACGCGGCCGCGAATCACGGCCGTGGCCGCAATTTCAATTTTTTCGCTCACCAGAATCGCACCGCTGATCGCACCAGCCACCACGGCGCTGAGCGCGTGCACTTCGCCGTGCCAGTGCGCGCCCGCGCTGATCGCGAGCTCTCCGCCGACGCGACCGTCGCCCTGAACATGTCCGCTGACAATCAGCGCGCCCGGAGTTTCGATGTCGCCGACCAGGCGGCTGTTGGCAGCAAGCAGCGATGGGTTGCCGCCCATGCGATCGAGCAGCCGGCGGCGCGGGGTGTCGCTCATATCGGCCGCAGTGTGCGCGTTGCGCGTGCGCGCCGTCATCTGTCTTCGGACTGCTACAATGCGCGATCATGAAGGCTCAGGTGGGAATACGATGAGGCACAGTGCAGTCATTTGTTTGGGTGCGTTGGCCCTGGGGTTGATGCTTTGCGTCGCGGGCTGCAGCCATGAGGGCGCGGACTGGAAGGCGGCCAGCAGTGCCGACACCAGCGAGGCCTACCAGCAGTTTCTGCAGCAGCATCCCAACAGCGCCAATGCCGCGCAGGCGCACACGCGCATCCAGCAATTGCAGGAGGTTCGGGACTGGCAGGCCGCCGGTGCGGCCGATACGCGCGATGCCTACGAGCAGTTCCTGGCCCAGCATCCGGACAGCCAGTGGGCGCAGGAAGCGCGCATCCGTGTCGAGAATTTTGCCCAGTCGGGCGCGCCCGCAGCGCCGCCCGCCATCGCCTCGCCGGCGCCGGCACCGCGTCGCGCTGGAGTCTCGGGCAGTGCCGCGCCGGCTAAGGGCCCGGCCCGCGCCGAAGCCAGCCTGCGCTTCGTGCAACTGGGCGCTTTCAGCAGCCAGGCGCACGCACAACTGGCCTGGAACTCGCTGAGCGCAAAGTATCCACAACTGTTGGGTGCGCTGCAGCCGCGCTATGTGAGCTCGAAAAGACACGGGCGCTCGCTCGTGCGCCTCGAGGTCGCAGTTCCAACCCGCGCGGCCGCGACGAGCCTTTGCGCGAGCCTCAAGAAGCACGCCCAGTCCTGCGCAGCCGTGCGCGCCTGAGAGGCCCTCAACGCTGCCCTCGGCGCTGCAGGGGTCGGCGCTGTCGCCACTTCGCGCCACTAGCGGACCGATAGTGCCTGACAGGATCTGTCAGAACGCTCGCACGGGCTGACAAAATTCGTCAGTCGCGATATTAAAGTCGCGCTGTGATTTTTGTAACGATATGGTTTTGTTGAAGTTTTATTAGGATGGTACGGTCGTTGCTTTATTCTTAGCTCGTAAGGTTTCCCCTGACCTTTGCGAACAACGTTCCCCGGTGTTCGCCTTCTGGCGCCGCAGTCCCCACCGACTTGCGGCGCTTTTCTTTTGTGCCAGCACTGCGACCGTTGAAATCCGCATCAACAGCTCAACAGTCGCTCTATGGACATTGAAGATCCTCGCGGCTCGAAATGGGCGGGCGTCGTGCCGGGCGTCGCCGGCATCGCTGCTGCGAGCGTTGCCCAGCCGGGGCAAGCATTCGCCAGCGCCTGCGCGCAGGTGCGCCGCCTGAGGCTCGCCAATGGTCTGAACGTACTGGTCTGGTCCGATCACAACATTCCGAACATCGCGCTCTACAACTGGGTTCGGGTCGGCAGCCGCAACGAGGGCAGCGGCACGAGCGGGCTCGCGCATTTCTTCGAGCACATGATGTTCAACGGCACGACGCGGCGCGCGGCGGGCGAATTTGACCGGCTCATGGAAGCGCACGGGGTCAGCAACAACGCGTACACCTCGCAGGACGTCACGGTGTACCAGGATTGGCTGCCGCGTGCGGCGCTCGAGATCGTGTTCGAGCTCGAGAGCGATCGGCTTGCCAATCTGGCCTTTGACCCCGAAGTGGTCGAGAACGAGCGCAAGGTCGTGTACTCCGAGAGACGATTGCGCGTCGAGGACAGTAACGCCGGGCTGCTGGAAGAGCAGGTGCAGGCGACCGCGTTCATTGCCCATCCCTACCGCATTCCGACGATCGGCTGGCCCTCGGATATTCAGTCCTGGACCATAGCCGACCTGCAGCGCTTCTATGGCACCTACTACGCGCCGAATAACTGCACTTTGCTGCTGGTTGGCGACGTGCAGGCCGAGGAAGCCTTTGCGCTGGCGCAAAAATACTTCGAGCCGATTCCCGGCCGCGAGCCTGCGCCGCCGGTACTGACAGTGGAGCCCGCGCAGCGCGGCGAGCGCCGGCTCGTGCTCGAGCGCCCCGGGCAGAACCCGCTGCTGCAGTACGCCTACCACGCGATCGCGGCCAGCGATGCGCGCGAGCCGGCGCTCAACATCCTGCAGACGATCCTGCTGGGCGGGGATGCCTCGCGACTGCATCGCGCGCTGGTCGAAGAGCGAGCGCTCGCGGTGGCAATCGGCGGCGGCTGGCCCGAAGGATTCGACCCCAACATCTTCAGCATCCAGGCTACGCTGCCGCAAGGCGGCGACCTCGAAGAAGCAGAGCGCGCACTGGATGCGCAGCTCGCTCGCCTGCTGCGCGATGGGGTCACCGAGCCAGAATTGCGGCGCGCGAAGAACCTGGTCGCGGCGGAGTTCTGGCGCGGCGTCTCGACCATCGACGGCAAGGCGCGGCTGCTGGGCGAATATGCGGTCATGCACGGGGATCACCGGTTGCTGTTCGCCGCACCGGAGCTGTATGAGCGCGTCTCGCGCGCCGATGTTGAGCAGGTCGCGCGCACGCTCTTCAATCCCGAGCGGCGCACGGTTGGCGTACTGCGGCCGCTGCCAGAGGCAGCGTGAAGATTCCCGAGCACCGGCGCCACACGCTTGCCAACGGCGCCAGGCTGATCCTGCTGGCGCGCCACGAGGTGCCGTTGATCGCCTTCGAAGCGGTACTGCGCGGCGGGGCGCGCCTGGATCCGCCGCAAAGCGCTGGACTGTCCGCAGTGACCGCGGCGCTGCTCACGCGCGGGGCGGCTGGCCGCGATGCCCATGCCTTCGCCGAGGCAGTCGAAGGCGCCGGCGGCGCTCTTGAGGCCGAGGCCCACAGCGAGGCCACAGTGCTGCACGGGCAGTTCCTGGCACGAGACCGCGAGCTCATGCTGCAGTTGCTGAGCGATGCATTGCAGCGACCGCGCTTCGAACTGGGCGAGCTCGAGATCGTGCGCACACGGCGCATCGAGTTCATCAAGGCCGCGAAAGATTCGGAACCGCAGAGCGTGATTGGTCATTACGGACGCGCGTTCCTGTTTGCCGATCATCCCTATGGCAAGCCGGTGGGCGGCAGTGAGGCCAGCCTCGCCGCGCTCACGCGCGCGCAGGTGCTGGGCTTCTACCGCGATCATTTCGGCGCCGACCGGCTCACGCTGGTCTTCGCCGGCGACTTCGATCCGGATTGGATGCTCGCTGCGGTCACGGCCGCTTTCGGCCCCTGGAGCGTGGCGCGCGAGCCGCTGCCAACCCTGTGCGCGCCTGGGCGGGCAGAGGGCCGCAACGTACTCCTGATCGACGCGCCCGACTCGACGCAGACCTATTTCTGGATCGGCAATACCGGCGTCGCGCGCTCGTATCCGCAGCGCGCGGCGCTCGAAGTCACCAATACGGCCTTTGGCGGCAGCTTCGGCTCCATGCTCATGCAGGCGCTGCGCGTCAAGAGCGGGCTGACGTACTCGGTCAGCTCCCACTTCCGGCGCGGCAGTGTGGCGGCGGAATTTGCGATCAGCTCCTTCACGAGCGCGCAGAGCACGGGCGAGGCGCTCGACATAGCGCTGCAAACCCTCAGCACGCTCAAGCGTGATGGGGCTGGCGATGAGGCGCTCGCGTCCGCCCGCAATTACATCCGCGGCCAATATCCGCTCGGCTTTGAAACCGCTGCGGACTGGGCCTCAGCCCTCGCCGAGCTGGATCTTTACGGCCTGCCCGAGACCTACATCGAAGAGTTTGCGCACTCGTTGCAGGGCGTGGATGCCGCGCTCTCGCAGCGCGTGGTCGAGGATGCCTACCCGAATGCGGCCGATGTCGACATCGTGCTGATCGGCGATGCAGCCCGGATTCGCGCTGCTGCGGGGCGGCTCGGGCCGGTGCGCGAAAAGCCCCTGGCAGCGCCGGATTTCTACGCGCCAGCGGCCTAAAGGCCCACTGCCGGGAAGCGCGCCTCGCGGCGCTAGCCGAAGCGCTCGCCTTCGCGCGCCAGCCACGCCTCTTCGTGCGAATCGCTCTGCCGGCCCAGCACGGCATTGCGGTGCGGAAAGCGACCGAATCGCGCAATGAGGTCGCGATGCTCGATGGCTGAATGCAGCGCGCTTTTAAATGTGTCGTGCAGCTCAGCGGGCGCCTCGTCGATGAGCCGGCGAAACGCCGCCACCGCCTCCTCCTGCACATCGAGGGATTCGGCATGCTGCAGGGGCATGTAAAAGAAAATGCGCTCGAGCGGGTCGAGCGCGGCGTCGGCGCCAAACTGCATGCCCGAGACGCTCAGCGACAGGGCTGCATGGTCCTGCGCATAGGCCTGACGGGTGCCGCGATAGCAGTGACGTGAGAACTGGTCCAGCGCCAGGATCAATGCCAGACGCCGGCGCGGGCTCGACTCCCAGGCCTGCAGTGCGCCGCTGGCCGCGGCCTGCAGTGTCTCGGCGAATCGCTCCCGAATCAGCTCATCGGCCTGGGGAACGAGCTCCGGGGCGATGGCTGCCGGAAACCAAAGGCGCTGGTGCTGCTGAACGCCCGCGGCGGTATAGGGCCGGGGCCCGAACCAGAAGTGCAGGATGATCTGGGCAGTCGCTGGCGCGGACATGCTGCAGTGGACAATGCGCTCATTCGCAGAGGCTTTCCAGGTAGCTCTGCGCGACCGTGGACAGCCGCTTGCGGGCCATGGCCCTCGCCTTGGGCGCATCCACGATGTGTTCGAGCGGGCCCGTGACCATCATGCGCCGCACGGCCGGGTCCCGGGCCGATACGCGTGCCATCTTGTTCAGGACGGTGAAGCCGCGTTGGATCTTTTCGCGGGTGGCCCGATTGGCCTCGATCGTGCGGGCGAGATACTGGCCGAAGCGGCTGTAGAGGAAGAAATCGTCGTTGCCGACTTGAAAACGCGCCTCGGCGAAGAAATCGGGAAAGTTCTTCTCGAGATACTGATTGATGTGGTGAAGACGGGGCCCAGGTTCGCTGGTCGCGGACGCTTTGCGCTTCTTCATTGCAGTTGTATCACCTCGTTAGTGCTCGGGCGCGCGCACCATAGGACACAATACGAAGCGATGCAATAGGATGGCGCGCAAAAATGCGCGCCGCTGCCCGACGTGAAGTGATTACTGGGATGGGATCGAGGCAGCGAGCGCGCGGCGCAAAGGCCGCGCGCTCACCCACGCTCACGGGATCTTGTGAATCTTGATCGGCTCCGGATCATTCTCGCGCGCTTCCGACTCCTCCGCTTCTTCCTCGACTTCCTCGAGCGTGGGCTCGCGGCCAGCTGGCGCGGTGGTGCGCACGGAGGGGTTGAGCTCTGGCTCGGAATCGATGCGCGGGGTCCAGGGGCGGCGCTCTTTGGGATTCTTTGGATCTACGGGTTCCATGACGTACTCCTTTGCGGACGCTCTGCCAGACAGTCAGCCGTTAGCGCCGCTGGCACCCATTCTAGTCATTTGCTACTCATTTGCAGCCCCCCCGGACTGTAGGACGGGAACGTCAACAGGGGCGCTCGAAACTCACGTAATTGGCGTGCGCGATCAGGGCCGCTTCGGGCAGCTCGCTGCCGTAGAGCCGTCGCGCCACGGCGAGGCATTACTCCAGGAGATCAGCGGAGCAGGCGGGCGCCGCTAATGCGCGTTGCGACCGTGGATCACGATCAAGGCAGTCTTGAGCAGAATCTTCAAATCGAGCCCCAGCGACCAGTGGCGCAGGTAGTCCAGATCGTACTCGACGCGCTGGCGCATCTGCTCGACCGTCGCGGTCTCCCCGCGCAGCCCATGCACCTGCGCCCAGCCGGTCATGCCCGGTCGGACCTTGTGGCGGATCATGTAGCCGCTGATGAGCTTGCGATACAGCTCATTGTGCGCAACGGCATGCGGGCGCGGCCCGACGAAGCTCATCGTGCCCGCCAGTACATTGAACAACTGCGGCAATTCATCCAGCGACGTGCGCCGAAGAAATCTGCCCAGCGCCGTCGTGCGCGCATCGCCCGGCTGCGCCTGCACGAGCACCTCGCCGTCTTCACAGACCGTCATGCTGCGAAACTTGTAGACCAGGATCTCCTCGCCGTGCAGGCCGTAGCGGCGCTGCTTGAACAATACGGGACCGGGCGAGGATAGCTTCACGGCGATCGCGGCAATCAGCAGCAGCGGCCAGGCCAGCAGCAGCCCCAGGCAGGCCAGCGCAATATCCATCGCCCGCTTGCGCACCGCATTCATGCCGTGAAAAGGCGTATCGCAGATCGCCAGCATCGGTATGCCGTTCATCTCGACGCAGCGCGCCTGCACCAGGTCGAAGGCGAAGATATCCGGCACAAAGTAGACCGAGGCCGTGCTGTCGCGAAATTCCTGCAACATGTCGTCAATTCGCGGCACGTTGCTCATCGGCAAAGCTATGTAGATGGCATCGATCGCCTGCCGACGCACGAACTCGGCGACGTCCTTGCACTGGCCGACGAATTGCTCGCGGATGTGCTCGGGCAGGCGCTCGACGCTGCGAAAGTCGAAGTAACCCAGGAACGAGCCGGTCGCCACGCTCTGCGAGACGCGCCGCGCCAGCTCCACGCCGACCGCATTGGCGCCGATGATGATGTGCCGGTGCGCCGGATTGCCTGCGCGCGTTGCGATGCGCGTACTGCAGTGGTCACCGAGCCAGAGCAATGCGCTTGTCAGCGCGAACCAGTTGAGCACGAGCCGGCGCGGCAAAAAAGCGTCGAGCTTCAATGCAAAGCCGAGAAACGACAGCAGCACGACGACTATGCCCCACTCGAGCAGCAATCGGGGCAAACCGAGCTTCGCGGGGTACGGCGCACCGATCGAGAGCAGTTGCAACGGGCTGAAAATCTGGCGCGATAACAAGGCCGCGGCGAGCGCCGCGGCAACGCACGCCAGGGTCAGGCCCTCCCTCGAGCACGCAGCACAGACGAGCAATGCGAGCGCCACGACTGCGGGTTTCGACCAGTGCCGCAGCAGCGCCAGCGAGGGTGCCTCGAGCGTGCCGAGCTGAACGACTTTCTGCTGAGCCGGAGCATTGGGAAGTGCCGAGAGGCCGGCGGGTGACTGCACACGTGCGCGAGACGCACCCAGCCTACTCGCCAGAGCGCCGTCCACCGTTGCGCCGGCTTCTTGCACTAAGCCGTCCCCTGTTTCCGAACGAAAATCACCTTAACGCACCAGCAAGTCCCGTACCATGGCGTTATGTCACCAACGGAAAAAATTGTTGGCACAGAAACGTGTAGGAATCGGATTATGTTTTACGGTAGTTCCCGCAGAGCCATCGCGGTACGGTCGCGATCGAACTGACGTTGATTCGGTCGCGGGCTTTTCGCGGCTCAATAAGCGCGCTTGTCCTGCCAGACAATTGCCGCGGTCCGAAAGACGATGGCCAAATCCAACGCCAGTGACCAGTGTCTGAGGTAGTCCATATCGAACTCAACCCGCTTGCGCATCGATTCCAGATCATCGCCACCACGATAGCCGTTGACCTGCGCCCAGCCGGTGAGGCCCGGTTTGATTTTGTGTCGCAGCATATAGCCCGGTATCAGCTTTCTGTACTGCTCATTGACGGCGATAGCGTGCGGACGCGGACCGACCATGCTCAGGCTGCCCCCGAGCACGTTAAACAGCTGCGGCAGCTCATCGAGCGAGAACCGGCGCATCCAAGCTCCGAATGGGGTCACCCTGTTATCGCCGCGCGTAACCTGCTGGTAATCTTGGTCCCCGTCCTCCGTTACGGTCATCGAGCGGAATTTGTAAATCATGATCGCGCGGCCATCCAGCCCGCAGCGCCGTTGCTTGAATACGATCGGTCCGGGCGAGCTCAATCGCACACCCACCGCCACGAACAGGAATATGGGTGCGAATAGCACTACCACAGCGGTAGCCACCACCAGATCAAACAGGCGCTTGGCGATGCTGCTTGCACCGAAGAACGGTGATTCGCACACCGCGACCACGGGCACGCCGCCGATGACGTCCAATCGCGCCTGTACTGTCTCGAGCGCCAATAGGTTCGGCACGAAATACACTGATAAAGTGGAATCGCGCAGCGCGTCGAGCACCGCCTCCAAGCGGGAGCCGCGCGTCATCGGCAGCGTCACATATGCCACGCTGATGTCGTTGCGTCGCACGAACTCGGGCAGTTCGGACTGAGTGCCGAGAACGCGATTCAAACCCTCCGGCGGCAGGCGATTCGCGTGCCGGTCGTCAAAAAAGCCGGTAACCCGCATGCGCAATGAACGATCGCGATTGACACGCTTTTCGAGCAGCAGCCCCGGCTCGGTCAAGCCGATGATGACGGCCTTGCGTATGCCGGTTTCGCCGTCGTGCTGATACGTGATCAGGTGGCGCGCCGCGTTGTCACCGATCCAGAGCAGCACCGGCGTGATGAGCGCCCAGCTAGCCAGGATGTGAAATTCAAACAGGCGACTGAGGTGCGACACATGCAGGAGTGCCCAAATGAAGCCGACGACGAGCACCCATCGCAGCAGGATGCTCAGCAAAGCACCAAGCGAGGAGAGTAGGCCCGGGCGGCGGTAGGGCTTGACGACATCCAGCAGTTGGGCCGAGGCCACCAAGGCCAGCACCGCCACCAGGAAATACGGCCCATGCAGGGACGCGCCCCAGAACGCGAGGCAGGCCATCAGGCACCCTACGGCGAGGACCGGGTGCAACAGCGACTTGAGGGCAAACACCCAGGCTGGCTCGGTCGCAGTAATCGGTGACCGGCGCTCGACCGGCCTCAGCCGCCGTTGATGCGAAGCAACCTTGCTCATGGATAGCGGGTGCCCTCCGGGGGATAGTTGGCGAGCGAACAGGACGCCCCCGAGCCGTGCAAAGGTAGAGCACGCTCAATCACATCGCGTGCTCCTTCATGTTCAATCTATATAAATCACGAGGCCAACTTCGATGATCGACGCAGCGCCGTCTGTTTGCGAACCAGCGGATAGGCGAGCAGTCCCAGCGCCAGGCAAAACATCAAGCCCTTGTCGAGCCAGGGGTTCTCGTCCTCATCAGAGCCCGCGGCACCTGCAGACTGGGGTTCGAGTGTTTTGCCGGACCGCGCGATTAGCGCGGTCTGCAACGCGACTGTCGACATATCAGCCGTGATGGCGCGCGGGCTGGCGATAAGCGCCCCGCGCGTGATCTGCACAGCTCCGACATCGGTCGGTGATGGACTGGCCGTGGTATCAGGCCGCGCGACTGAATATATTGCAGCACGAACTTCAGGCAACAAGTCAGCTCTTGGCTGCGCGGCTGGCCAGAGAGCGAGGCCGACGAGGGCGAATGAATACAACCGTCCCCTCATATGTTAAGTCTCCGGTCAACGCATCGCCAATGTTAGTGACAGCCGAAGCATGATCCATGCCAAGTGTGCGCTTTAGAGCGTGACAACTCGACGCACAGTAAAACCAATGGGTTGAGAAAAAACTGGTCCACAGTATTTTTGCATATTGTGAGGTAGCGCACAATTCGGGGGCAGAGAAAAATAGTCGCGCATGGAGTTAAGTCAATTGACTTGAAGCCATCGACGACGTCTCAGCTTCACATAATCACGACTAAGCAGATTTCCTTGTTCATCTGCGACGCGTATTTCATTGCGTTAAGTTAAACCGTGACAAGCGCGATTCGATGCGCCTCGGGCGGACAGCAAGTTCAATTGGTTCCGCGCACATCAGATTGGCGGCCCAATGGTCATTCCGGGCCACGCGCAACAGTACTACCGGTCGAGCCGCTAAAACGGCACTACTGAAAAGTTAGGTGCCGCGACATACTTGGATGCAGGGCCGAAATCCAGCCGCGCCTCGAACTGTAGGCCGTACACCGTCCTATTGAACGTATCAAAATCGATATTGGATCGCCGCGTCTGATACTGGCCGTAGGGCTGCAGTG
>JBEKUL010000029.1:0-28501 GCA_049515055.1 Steroidobacteraceae bacterium
CAGCAAGCTCCGACCGGTGGCGCGGATGCGATCAGTCCGCTCTCCGGCCCCGGCCGCTAGCCTTTCGGGGCGGCTGCTGCGCGCTGCCGGCAGCTGCGCGCTGCTGACTCTGTGCTGTACGGCCGCGCCGGCCGGCGCTGCGAGCGATGACGCGCATGCGTGGCTGGCGCGCGCCGATCAGGCGCTCGCGACGCGCAACTACGAGGGCGTATTCGTACACGAGCATGCCGGGGGGGAGTCCGAGACGCTGCGCGTGGTTCACCGCGTCAGCGACGGCGAGGTGGCGGAGCGGCTCTTATCGATGGACGGCTCGGGCCGCGAGTTCATCCGCAAGGGAACCGAGCTCATCTGCTACCTGCCCGATCAGCATACCGTGCTCGTGGAGCGCAGTCCCGATGCGAGCCTGATGCTCGGCGGCGTGCCGCGCAGCGACGCGATCACCGCCGGGCAGTACGAGGTCAAGACGCTCTCGAGCGCACGCGTGTTGGGCCGCGCGGCGCACGTGATCGCCATCACTCCGCTCGATGGCATGCGCTATGGCTATCGAGTCTGGATCGATGAGGCCACGGCGATGCCGCTCAAGACGCAGCTGCGCGACAGCAACGGCGGCGTGCTCGAGCAGATGGTGTTCACGAGCCTGAGCCTGCCCGCGCATATCGCTGACGCCGAGCTCGAGACCACGATCGATGCGCGCAACTACCGCTGGGTGCGGCATGACTCCGAGGCGATCGCACGCCGGCACAGGCGCGAGTGGCCGAGCTGGCAAGCCAGCGCATTGCCGCCCGGATTTCGCATGCTGGCGAGCTCGCATCAGATGCTGCACGGCGGCCCGGTCCAGCACCTCGTGTTCAGCGACGGGCTGGCATCGGTCTCGGTATTTATCGAGCGCGGACCGGCTGGCAGTAGCGATGCGGCCGGCGAGGACATCGCGAATCTGGGCACTTCCTCGGCCTATGCGACTATTGTGCAGGGCTACCGTGTCATAGCGGTCGGAGAGGTGCCGCCCGGCACCGTGCGTGCCATTGCGCAGTCGATCCGCAATGCGGCTGCGGACGCGGCGGGTGCGTCAACCCCCGATGCGAGCGGCGGTGAGTTTCGCGGCGCGACGCCGGTTGCACCACTTGCCCCGCCCTCGCTCGGCGACGGCGCAGCCGCATTTGGCGACAGCCGCGGGATCAGCGAGGTGCCCGCACCAGGCGAGCGCGGCTTGGCCAGCGGGCCCGGGCCCCGTTGAGCACGCCTCAGTCGAGCGGGCCGCCCACGCTGACACTATTGACGCGCGCCGAGTGCGGTCTGTGCGAGGAGATGCAAGCAGCGCTGCAGGCCCTGGGCCGGCGTGCCGCACTGCCCCCGATCGCAATCGTCGACGTGGACAGCGATGCGCAATTGCAGCGCCGTTACGGTCTGAAGATCCCGGTGCTGTTGCTCGGTGCGACGCCGGTCTGCAGCCAGCGCCTGGATGCGAGCGAGCTGCTGCGGCTGCTCGGGCGGCCTTGAGGCTATAATCCGCGCGCCCCGGTGCCGGGGCGTTCAAGTCTTCTGATGCAATTCATACGCAACTTCTCCATTATCGCGCACGTCGATCATGGCAAATCTACGCTGGCGGACCGCTTTATTCAGCTCTGCGGCGGACTCGAAGAACGGGAAATGCAGGCCCAGGTGCTCGACTCCATGGATCTGGAGCGCGAGCGCGGCATCACTATCAAGGCGCAGAGCGTCACATTGCAGTATCTGGCCCACGACGGCGAGCGCTATCAGCTCAACCTGATCGATACCCCGGGGCACGTGGATTTTTCCTACGAGGTCTCGCGCAGCCTGGCGGCCTGCGACGGCGCGCTGCTGGTCGTCGATGCGTCCCAGGGCGTGGAGGCGCAGAGTGTCGCCAATTGCTACACGGCGCTCGAGCAGGGGCTCGAAGTGCTGCCTGTGATCAACAAAATCGATCTGCCCTCGGCCGATCCGGATCGAGTCGCAACCCAGATCGAGCAGATCATCGGTATCGACGCGACCGATGCCATGCGCGTGAGCGCCAAGACCGGCGAGGGCGTGCCTGAACTGCTCGAGGCGATCATCAGCCGCATCCCGGCGCCGCGCGGCGACCCGTCCGCGCCGTTGCAGGCGCTGATCGTGGACTCCTGGTTCGACAACTACGTCGGCGTGGTCTCGCTGGTTCGGGTCGTCAACGGTACCTTGCGCCGTGGCGAGAAGATCCGCGTGTTCTCGACCGGGCGCAGTCACAACGTGGACCGGCTCGGCCGCTTCACACCCAAACCGATCGTGCTCGAGGCCCTGAGTGCCGGGGAGGTCGGCTTCATCATCGCCGGCATCAGGCAGATCGACGGCGCGCCGGTCGGCGACACCATCACGCTGGATGCCCGACCGTGCGCGGCCGCATTACCGGGTTTCAAGCAGATTCAGCCGCGGGTTTTCGCGGGGATGTTCCCGGTCAACGCCGAGGACTACGAGGCTTTCCGCGATGCGCTCGCCAAGCTCAAGCTCAATGACTCGGCGCTGCACTACGAGCCGGAGGTCTCCGCGGCGCTGGGCTTCGGCTTTCGCTGCGGCTTCCTCGGCCTGTTGCACATGGATATCGTGCAGGAGCGCCTGGAGCGCGAATACTCCCTCGAGCTCATCACCAGTGCCCCGACCGTGGTCTACGAGCTCGCGCGCACCAACGGCAAGATCGAGCTCATCGATAATCCCTCGAAGCTGCCCGCCGTAAATGAAATCGCCGAGATACGCGAGCCGATCATCAGCGCCAGCATCCTGGTGCCGCCGGATTATGTCGGCGCGGTGCTCGCGCTGTGCAGCGAGAAGCGCGGCACACAGAAAAAAATGCAGTTCCTGGCCAGCGCGGTGTCATTGCAATACGAGCTGCCGTTGGCTGAAGTGGTGCTGGATTTCTTTGACCGGCTCAAATCGGCCAGCCGCGGCTACGCCTCCTTCGATTACGTCTTCAGCCATTTCCAGAGCGCACCATTGGTCAAGCTTGATATTCTGATCAACGGCGAGCCGGTCGATGCGCTGTCGGTCATCGTGCACCGGGACAACGCCTATGCGCGCGGGCGCGATCTGGTCGACCGCATGCACCAGCTGATTCCGCGGCAGATGTTCGAGGTTGCGGTGCAGGCGGCGATCGGCACCCATGTGATTGCACGTGCGACCGTCAAGGCGCTGCGCAAGAACGTGCTGGCCAAGTGCTACGGCGGGGACATCACGCGCAAGCGCAAGCTGCTGGAAAAACAGAAAGAGGGCAAGAAGCGCATGAAACAGGTCGGGCAGGTCGAGATTCCGCAGGCCGCCTTCCTCGCGGTGCTCAGAGTGGGACGCAAATGAGTCAGCTGCTGACGCTGCTGGCCTGGGCTGCGTGGCCGGTGACGCTGCTGGCGATCATCGACGACTGGTTCGTGCGGCCACGCCGGCGCATTGCCAGGGGCGAGGCCGGCGCGACCGATACGCCGCTGATGCGCGCGGTGCACGTGTTGCTGCCGATCGTGCTGATAGCCGCGGTGCTGCGGCTGCTGGGCTCCGAGCGGCTGGATTTCAGTCTGGTGCTCGTGCTCGTGGTCGCGCTCGCCGGCGGGATCTGGCTATTGGATGAGTTCGTGTTCGCGCCGGCGCGTGCGCGCGCCGCGCGCGCCGCGGGGGCGGAGCCGGCAGCGCAGCCGCTGCCGGTCACGGTCGACTACGCGCGCAGCTTCTTTCCGGTCGCCCTGATCGTGCTGCTGGTGCGCTCTTTCATCTTTGAGCCATTTCGCATTCCCTCGGATTCGATGATGCCGACGCTGCTGGACGGGGATTTCATCATCGTCAACAAGTACGTCTACGGCCTGCGCCTGCCGGTCGCCAACACGCTGCTGCTGAGACTTGGCACGCCGCAGCGCGGCGATGTGGTCGTGTTTCACTTCCCGCCCGACCCGAGCGTGAACTACATCAAGCGGCTGGCTGGCCTGCCGGGCGATCATGTGCGCATCGAATCGGATCAGCTCATCGTCAACGGGCAGCCCGTGCCCCTGCTCGGCGATGGGCGCTACGATGATGGCTGCTATCACAACATGCACCTGTCGACCGAAATCCTCGGCACGCATCGGCACGAGATTCTCTCGTGCCTGACCCCCTCGGAGCTCAGCGCGCCGCCCAGCGAGACCTGCAACCGGCGGCTGGAGCGCAACTACGAATGCGCCGAATCGCCCCTGGATGGAGCGCACGATCACGGCGATACGCACGAGATGGTGGTGCCGCCGGGCAATTATCTGATGATCGGCGATAATCGCGACAACAGTTACGACGGGCGCTACTGGGGCTTCGTCCCCGAGGATCATCTGGTCGGCAAGGCAACGCGAATCTGGTTCAATCTCGATCTGCAGCGCGCCGGGGCAGCCAAGCTAAACTGGAAGCGCATCGGCCGGCGTATCGAATGAGGCGCGCTGGGGCCGGCCGAACCCTATTTACTGCATCAGGGCCACAGCCCACAGGGAGTTTCAACATGCGTCGCTCACAGCGTGGAGTCACCGCAATAGGCTGGCTGTTTCTGCTCGCTCCGGTGGCGGTCCTGGTCTATACCACCATTCGGCTGGTGCCGATCTACCTCAACTACATGCGCGTGGCGCACGCGCTCTCGCAGCTCGCGGACGAATCCAAGGGCGGCACCAGCACCAGGGCGGCGTTGAATTTGTCGCTGCAGCGGCGCTTTGACGTTGAGATCATCGAGCATCCCGATGCTCAGGACATCGATATCCATCGCGAGGGCGATCACTGGGTGGCGATCGCGGACTATGAGGATCTGGTGCCGATGTTTGGTAATGTCTCACTGCTGGTGAAGTTTCATAAGCAGGTCGAGATGCAGTGAGCCGAGCCGCACGGCTGCAGGCCTGGCTGCAGGACAAGCTCGGCTATGAGCCCGCTGACCTGGCACGGTTTGAGACGGCTTTGACGCATCGCAGCGCGGGCGCTGCACACAATGAGCGGCTCGAATTCCTCGGCGATGCGGTGCTCGGCCTGATCAGCGCGCAGTACGTGTTCGAGCGCTTTCCGGAGGCCGATGAGGGCACGCTGAGCCGCCTGCGCGCGCGCATCGTCAGCGGGGAGTCCCTGGCGCAGCGCGCGGCCGCGATGGAACTGGGTGAATTGCTCGCGCTCGGCCCCGGTGAGCTCAAGAGCGGCGGCTTTCGCCGTGAATCGATCCTGGCCGATGCGCTCGAGGCGCTCTGCGGGGCCGTGTATCTGGATGGCGGGCTCGAGGCCGCACGGCGCGCGATGCTGCACTGGTTGCCCGATACGCTGCCCCCGCAGGAACTGCTGGGCGAGCTCAAGGACCCGAAGACGCGGCTGCAGGAGCTGCTGCAGGCGCGGGGACTGGCACTGCCGCGCTATAGCATCGAGAGCATCGAGGGTGAATTGCACGCGCAGATGTTTCGCGTAAGGTGCGAGGTCGAGCCGATGGCCGCTTGCGCCGTGGGCGAGGGCTCGAGTCGCCGCCGCGCTGAGCAGGCTGCGGCGGCGCGTGTACTCGATAAGATCCGAATCGAACCATGAGTGACAAACGCAGCGGCTCTGTGGCCCTTGCCGGCCGGCCGAACGTCGGCAAGTCGACGCTGTTGAACGCGCTGGTGGGTCAGAAGCTCAGCATCGTGACCCCGCGGCCACAGACCACGCGACAGCGTCTGATCGGCCTGGTGCAATCGCCCGAGGCGCAGATCGCCTTCATCGATACGCCGGGCCTGCACCTGGGGCAGCGACGGGCGCTGAACCGTGCCATGAATCGCACGGCCGCCGGCGCACTCGCGGACGCCGACCTCGTGCTGTTCGTGCTCGAGGCGCTCAGGTGGACCGATGAGGATGAGGCGGCGCTGGCGCGCATCCGCGAGCGCGCGCGCAGCGTGATCGCCGTGGTCAACAAGTCCGATCGCGTGCGACCGCGCGAACGGCTGCTGCCCTATCTGGAGCAGCTCGGCGCGCGCCACGAATTTAAGGCCATCGTGCCGGTATCGGCGCTCAAGGGCCACAATCTGGAGCAACTGCGCGCTGTGATCGTCGCGGCGCTGCCGGTCGGGGAGCCGATGTTTCCGCTCGATCAGATCACGGATCGCAGTCTCGCGTTTCGTATCGCCGAGACCATTCGCGAGAAGCTCACGCTTGAGCTGGTCGAGGAGTTGCCCTACGGCGTTGCGGTCGAGGTCGAGCAGATCGAGCCGACACCGGACGGCCGCCAGGAGGTCTCGGCGGTGATCTGGGTCGATCGCGCGGGTCACAAGCCCATCGTCATTGGCGCCGGCGGCGCACGGCTCAAACGCATCGGCCGCGCTGCGCGCCTGGAGCTCAACGAGCTGCTGGGCGCTCGCTTTCATCTGACTTTGTGGGTCAAGGTGCGTGAAGACTGGGCCGATGACGCGCGCGCCTTGCGCCAGCTGGGTCTGGAATGAGCCGCCCGGCGCAGCGGGTGCAGCTGGCGCGCGCCTACGTGCTGCACCAGCGTCCTTTTCGCGACACCAGTCTGATCGTCGAGCTGTTCGCGCGCGAGCACGGCCGCATGACGGTTTTTGCGCGCGCGGCGCGCGGTCCGCGTTCGCGCTTCGTACTGCTGCAGCCGTTTCGGGCGCTGTTGCTCTCGTGGAGCGGCCGCGGGGAGGCGCCGCAGCTCACGGCAGCGGAGAATGCCGAGGCTGCAGCCGTACCGATGCCTGCCGGGCAACTCATGAGCGCCTTCTATCTCAATGAGCTGCTGCTCACGTTGACTACCCGTCACGATCCGCATCCAGAGATATTCGATCTGTATGCGTACACGCTCGGGCAACTGTGTCGCGACACCGAGGCGGAAGTCGCGCTGCGGCGTTTTGAGGCGCGGCTGCTGGACTTGATCGGCTATGGATTGAACCTGGGCACTGAAGCCGATACCGGCCAGCCGGTACGCGCCGAGGCCTGGTATCGCTTTCAAGCCGGCGTGCACGGCGTGGTCGCTGTGGCCCCGGACGCTGCCGGCGCGGTCTGCGGCCGCGTCCTGCAGGGCCTCGTCGCCGCCACGGCGTTGAGCAGCGAGGCGGATCTGCGCCAGGCGCGCGCGCTGATGCGCGCGGCCATCGATCATTGTCTGGAGGGGCGTGAATTGCGCACGCGCAGCGTCGCGCGCTCCGTGGTCGCCTATCCGCGCAGGCAGCGCAGCGCATGACGCAGTTGGATATCGCCCTGGGTCTGAACATCGATCATGTGGCCACGCTGCGCCAGCAGCGTCACACGCGCTATCCGGAGCCGGTGCAGGCGGCGCTGCTGGCCGAGCAGTGCGGCGTGGATAACATCACATTGCATCTGCGTGAGGACCGGCGTCACATCCAGGAGCGCGACGTGCAGATGCTGCTGGGTCTGCTCAGCACGCGCATGAATCTGGAGATGGCGGGCACGAGGGCGATGATTGAGCTCGCCTGCGCCTGGCGCCCCGCCGACTGCTGTCTGGTGCCGGAGCGGCGCGCCGAGCTCACCACCGAGGGAGGGCTGGATGTCGTGAGCGCGGGAGAGAGCTTGCGCGAGCACTGCGCGCAGCTCAGCGCTGCGGGCATCCGCGTCGCCTTGTTCATCGATCCGCAGGACTCGCAGATCGAGGCCGCTGCGCGCGCGCTGGTGCCGGTCGTCGAATTGCACACCGGGGCGTATGCACAGTACAGCGGCGGCCAGCAGGCGCGCGAGCTCGAGCGCTTGCGCCAGGCCGCACAGCTCGCGCACAGCCGCGGCCTCGAAGTGCATGCCGGCCACGGCCTGAACTATCAGAACGTCGGGCCGGTTGCAGCGATTGCCGAGATCGTCGAGCTCAATATCGGCCACGCCATCATAGCGCGTGCCTTGTTTGACGGCCTGGCGAATGCGGTGCGCGAGATGAAGGCGCTCATGCGCGCGGCGCGCACGTGATCTTCGGCATCGGCATCGACGTGCTCGAGTCCCGTCGGGTGCGCGCCGTCTACACCCGCTTCGGCGATCGCTTCGTCGAGCGATTGTTGCTGCCGCTCGAGCGCGCGCAGTTCGAGCGCACGCAGCGCCGGGATCGATTCCTGGCCATGCGCTTTGCGGCCAAGGAGGCCATCGTCAAGGCCATGGGCACGGGCTTTGCCCATGGCGTGTGGATTCGCGACATCGGCGTGATCCAGAATGCCTGGGGCAAACCCGAGGTCATCTATTCACGACGCGGCGAGCGTCTGCGCCGTCGCCTCGGCATCGGCGAGGCGCATATCACGCTGACCGATGAGGCCGGCCTGATCGTCGCCGTCGCCGTGTTGCTGCGCGCGCGGCCCGCGGCGCGCCGGCGGCGCGCACCGGTGCGCCCTGTGCGGCCTGTACGCCCGGTGCGGCCTGTGCGCGCTGTGCGCCCGGTGCGCCGATGAACAGCCTCGTGTTCGATATCGAGACCGTGCCCGACGTCGAGCTCGGCCGGCGCCTCTACGATCTGGAGGCACTGGACGACGCAGCGGTGGCCAAGGCGATGTTCGCGCAGCAGCGCGCGCGCGCCGGCACGGAGTTCCTGCCGCACGTGCAGCAGCGCGTGGTCGCCATAGCGTGCGTACTGCGCAGCTCCGAGCAACTTCGAGTCTGGAGTCTCGGGGATCTGCAGTCGAGCGAGTCGGAGCTGCTGGGGCGCTTCTTCGACGGCATCGAGAGGTTTCTGCCCGAGCTCGTATCCTGGAACGGCGGCGGCTTTGATCTGCCGGTGCTGCACTACCGCGCCCTGCGCGCCGGGATACAGGCGCCGCGCTACTGGGAGGTGGGCGATGAGGACACGGCCTTTCGCTACAACAACTATCTGAGCCGTTTCCACTGGCGTCATCTGGACCTGATGGACGTGTTGTCGGGCTTTCAGCCGCGCGCGCGTGCCTCACTGGCCGATGTGGCCGCGTTACTGGGCTTCCCGGGCAAGCTCGGATTCTCGGGCGAGCAGGTCTGGGAGAGCTATCTGGCCGGCGATTTGCTCAGCGTGCGCCGTTATTGCGAGACCGATACGCTCAACACCTATCTGATCTATCTGCGCTTTCAGTTCTTGCGCGCGCGCCTGAATGCCGAGGCGCTGGCTGGCGAACTCGAGCGCGTGCGCGCACTGCTGCGTGCCTCCGGCGAGCCGCATCACGCGCAGTTTCTCCAGACCTGGGAAACCCTGAGGTGAGCACGCATGCCGCGCAGGTGCTCGCTGCGCTCGAGACCGGCGTGGTCGCGGCGCTGAGCGAGCAGGGCGAGGGCATCGTGCACGAGGGCAAGATCGCCTTCGTGCCCGGCGCGCTGCCCGGTGAGACCATCCGCTTTCGTCGCACGCGGCGCCATCGCCAATACGATGAGGCGCGGCTGGAAGAGATCGTCTCGCCCTCCGCGCAGCGCGTGCCGCCACGTTGTGCGCATTTCCAGATCTGCGGCGGCTGCGCGTTGCAGCACCTCGAGCACGCCGAACAACTGCGCCTCAAGCAACAGCATCTGCGCGAGAGCCTGGAGCGAATTGCGCAGCTCTCGCCCGCGCGCTGGCTCGAGCCGCTGGCCAGCACGCCCTGGGGCTATCGCCGGCGCGCGCGCCTTGGCGTCAAATATGTGACGCGCCGGCAGCGCGTGCTGGTGGGTTTTCGCGAGCGCTCGAGCCACCTGATCGCGCAGATCGAACGCTGCGAGGTGCTCGCCCCACCGCTCGACCGGCTCATCGCACCACTGGCGGCGCTGATTACCGAGCTCTCGATCCGCGAGCAGCTGCCGCAGATCGAGGTCGCGGTCGGCGATGATACGGCGGCCCTGGTGCTGCGCGTGCTGAGCAGTCCGTCGGCGGCTGATCTGGAACGGCTGCGCGATTTCGAGACGCAGCATGGCGTGCGCCTGTGGCTGCAGAGCGGCGGCCTGGATAGCGTGCGCGCGCTCAGCGAGCCCGCGCCGACGCTCAGCTACGCGCTGCCCGAGGCCGGACTTCAGCTCGAGTTCGGGCCGACCGATTTCATTCAGGTCAACGCGGCCGCGAATCGAGCGCTGGTGGCGGCCGCCGTCGAACTGCTCGATGCGGGCCCGCGTGCGACGGTGCTCGATCTGTACTGCGGCCTCGGCAACTTCTCGCTGGCGCTCGCGCGCCGAGCGCGCGCCGTCGTCGGCGTCGAGGGCGAAGCCCGGCTGGTCGAGCGCGCGCGCGCCAATGCGCAGCGCAATGACATCGCCAACGCGCGGTTCTTCCAGGCCGATCTATCCAGCCCCGCGCTCGGCGCGGGCCCCTGGCTACGAGAGCCCTACACGCATGTGCTGCTCGACCCGCCGCGCACCGGGGCGCTCGAGCTGCTGCCGCAGCTCGCGCAGCTCGCGCCCGAACGCCTGCTGTACGTGTCCTGCCATCCGGGCAGCCTCGCGCGCGACCTTGGGCTGCTCGTGCACGAGCATGGCTTTGCGTTGCTGGCGGCCGGGGTGGTGGATATGTTCGCCCATACGGCACATATGGAATCCGTGGCGCTGCTGGCTGCGCGACGTTAGCGCGCATCGGGCGCAGGCACATCAGGGCGCATATGGCGGTCGAGATCGAACGCAAGTTCAAGGTCCTGAATGACGACTGGCGCCGCGCGGTGCGCACGAGCACATTGCTGCGTCAGGGCTATCTGGCCAATAACGGGCGCGTCTCGGTACGCGTGCGGCTCGCGGGCGATCAGGGCTGGCTGTCGGTCAAGGCCATGACGCGCGGCCCCGCGCGCGCCGAGTACGAGGCCGCTATTGCGGCGGCCGATGCGAATGAAATGCTGCTCACTCTGTGCGAAAGACCGCTGATCGAGAAATGGCGCTATATCGTGCCGCACCAGGGGGACGAATGGGAGATCGATGAGTTTCTTGGTCCGAATGCCGGGCTCGTGATCGCAGAGCTCGAACTCGATTCGCTGCAGCAGCAGTTCGCAGTGCCCGCGTGGCTCGGTGCGGAAGTCACGCACGACGAGCGCTACTATAATTTTCGGCTCACGCAGCACCCCTATGGCCGCTGGAGCGAGAACCTGCGAGCCGTGCCATGACGCTCGGTCCATTGATGGTCGATATCGCGGGCACCGAGCTCGGCAGTGCCGATCGCGAACTGCTCGCGCATCCGCTGATCGGCAGCGTGCTGCTGTTCGCGCGCAATTACGTCGATCCGGCGCAATTGCAGCTGCTGACCGCGCAGATCCGCTCGGTGCGCAACCCCTCGCTGCTCATCGCAGTGGATCATGAGGGCGGACGCGTGCAGCGCTTTCGCGCCGGCTTCTCGGCGCTGCCGCCAATGCGACGCATCGGCAAGATCTATGACAGCGATGCGCAGCAGGGGCTAGCCATGGCGCGCGCGCTGGGCTGGCTCATGGCCGCGGAGCTGCTGGCCTGCGGGCTGGATTTTTCATTTGCTCCCTGCGTCGATCTGGATTACGGACTGTCCGAGATCATCGGCGATCGCGCCTTGCACGCCAGCGCGAGCGTCGTGGCGCTGCTCGCGATCGCCAGCATGCATGGCATGCGTGATGCAGGCATGGCGGCAACGGCCAAGCATTTCCCCGGTCACGGCGCCGTGGTCGCGGACTCGCATCTGGCGCTGCCCGTGGATCGGCGCGAGCTCGTCGATCTGGAAGAGGATCTGCTGCCGTACCGGCGCCTGATCGACAATGGACTGCCCTCGATCATGGTCGCGCACGTGCTGTTTCCGGCGGTCGATGCCGTGCCGGCGAGCTTCTCGCAGCGTTGGATCGGCCAGATATTGCGTCAGGAGCTGCGCTTCGGCGGCCTGGTGTTCGCGGACGATCTGAGCATGGCCGGGGCGGCAGCCGTCGGGGACGTGCTGGCACGGGCCGAGTGCGCACTGACAGCCGGCTGCGACGTGCTGCCCGTGTGCAACGATCGCGTCGCCGTCGAGCGACTGCTGGATGAGTTCAAGCCCCCCTACGATGCGGCCTCGCAGCTGCGGCTGATTCGCATGCGCGCTCGCAAGCAGCTGAATTTTGAGACTTTGGTCGCTTCCGAGCGCTGGCGAAGCGCGCGAGAATGGCTGGCCCGCAGCGCGGCAAAACCCGAGCTCAAATTCGAACCAGGAGGCACCTGAAAGCCGTGGAGCCTTGGTCGGACCAATTCCTGCGCGACGTGCTGGACGCGTCGCCCGATGGCGTGGCCGTGTGCGCATCCGGCAGCGATGCTCAACCCGCGATTTACGTCAATACGGCCTTCGAGAAGTTGACGGGTTACGGCGCCGATGAGCTCATCGGCCACGATCTGCGCCGATTGCAGGCTTGGGATCGCGAACAGGAAGGACGCGCGCAGCTGCGTGAGGCCATCGGCAATGGCGAGGGCTGCCGTGTGCTGCTGCGCAACTACCGCAAGGACGGCACCCAGTTCTGGAACGAGATGCAGGTACAGCCGTTGCGCCGCACTGACGGCGCGATCACGCATTTCGTCGGCTTTTACCGCGACGTCAGTGAGCGCGAGCGCTCGGGCCAGCGCCGCGCCACCGGTCTGGCGAGCTGGCTGCGCGAGGACCGGATGTCCGGATTGTGCTCGCGGGCCTTTTTCGAGGAGCTGTTGAATCACGACTGGCAGTCTGGCGTGCGCGAGGCGCGGCCGGTCACGCTGATCGTTTTCGATATCGACGATCTCACCAGCTACAACGAGACTTTCGGGCGTGCGGCCGGGGATGCGTGCATCAGGCGTGTCGCCGGCGTGATCGGGGCGGCGTTCAAGCGTGGCGCGGATGTTGTGGCGCGCTGGGAGGGCGGGCGCATTATCGCGCTGGTACGCAATTCGGATATGCCGGTGGTGTGCGGTTTTGCGAGCGCTGTGGCGCAGAAGGTCATCGGGCAGCACATTCATCACCCGCGCGCCGCGCGGCAGAAATTCCTCTCCGTCAGCGTTGGCGCAGCGAGCCTGGTGCCGAGCCCCGAGCGCAAGCCCGAGGTGCTCGTGCAGGCAGCAATGAACGCGCTGGCGCGCGCCAAGCTGGACTTCGTGGCGCGCGTAGCCGTGGCCGGACCCGAGGACATCGTCGATACAGGCCCTAGCGCGTAGAGGCGCCGCTGGCCCGGGGCACGGGCGAGACCAGCGCGATCACGCCGAAGGCCGGATGATCGAAGTACTGCTTCTCGTTGTACTTGATGCTGCGCATCTCATCGATGACGAAGCTCGCATCAGCGCTCAACGTGAGGTTCATACCCAGATGCAGGTAGGTCGCGCGCTCCAGATACACCAGGCCGGACAATCCCGGGGTGTTGATCCCCAGATCGGCCAGAGCGATGCCCGCATGCGTGCCCCAGTTCGCCGCCGTCTGGATCCAGGCGGCATGGGCAATAGGCCGCCAGGCGCCGCCGCCGCGCAGGCCGGTCTCGACGGCACCGAGCTTGTACTCGCTCGGCGGCAGCACGCGCAATAGCTGCGAGCTGCCACCGCGCGTGCTTTCATTACCAAAGCCGCGGCCCGAAGGCGTGGCGCTCCAGTCCTCGGCTGCGCCGATGTTCGAGGCGCGAAACACGATCATTTCGACCTCGTAAAGCGAGGTACCGGTCTGCTGCGCGCGCGCGGCGGGCACTGAGCCGAGAGCCAGGCCCAGTAGCAGCGCAGCGAACGTGCTGACCCATTCTTTGCTGCCTGTGCGGCGTCCGGTATTCATGCCGGCATGGTAGCAGGGCAGCATCCTCATGCCCCAGCCAGGTGATTGAGCAGTGCCTCGGCACGCACGAAGCGCGTCTCGGCTTGCGCCAGGGCGCGCGCAATGCGCAGCTTGAGCGGACCCTCGAGCCGGTACTCCTGGGCCTGGCGCTGGATCAGTGCGATCACGCGCGCCGGATCGATGCGGTTTTGCTCCTCGAATTGAATGCTGCCGCCGGCGGGCCCGAGCTCCAGGCGCCGGATGCCCAGCTCGCGCGCGCGCAGTCGCAGGCGCGCCAGGTGCAGCAGGTTGCGCGCCGGCTCGGGCAGCTCGCCAAAGCGATCCACCAGCTCAGCGCTCATGTCCTGCAACGTTGCCGCATCGGCCGCGGCGATGCGCTGATAAAGGGCCAGTCGCAGCTGCACATCGCTGACGTAATCCTCGGGCAGCAGCGCCGGCACATGCAGTTCGATCTCGCTGGCGGCGGCGAGGGCTCGCTCGAGCAGCGGCTCGCGGCCAGCGCGCATGGCCCGCACGGCATGCTCGAGCATGTCCAGGTACATGGTCAGCCCGACTTCGCTGAGCTCGCCGCTCTGCTGCTCGCCCAGAAACTCGCCGGCGCCGCGGATCTCCAGGTCCTGCGTCGCCAGCACGAAGCCGGCCCCCAGATCCTCGAGCGACTCGATCGCCTCGAGGCGCTTGGCCGCATCGGCACTCAGACCCTTGCGCGACGGCACGATCAGATAGGCATAGGCGCGATGGTGCGAGCGCCCGACGCGGCCGCGCAGCTGGTGCAACTGTGCGAGTCCCAGACGCTCGGCATGGTTGATCAATATGGTATTGGCGCTCGGCACGTCGATGCCGCTCTCGATGATAGTCGTGCACACCAGTACGTTGAAGCGGCGATGATAGAAATCGACCATCAATTGCTCGAGCTCGCGCTCGCGCATCTGGCCGTGACCGATGCGCATGTCCGCCTCCGGCACCAGTGCGGCCAGATCGGCTGCGACCTTCTCGATGCTTTGAATCTCGTTGTGCACCAGATAGACCTGCCCGCCGCGCCGCAGCTCGCGCAAAACCGCCTCGCGCAGTGTCGGCGCGTGCCATTCGCTGACGAAGGTCTTGATCGCCAGGCGCGCGGCCGGCGGGGTTGCGATCAGCGAGAGCTCGCGCAGCCCGCCCAGCGCCATGTTCAGCGTGCGCGGTATCGGCGTCGCGGTCAGTGTCAGCACGTGCACTTCGGCGCGCAGCGCCTTGAGCCGCTCCTTGTCGCGCACGCCGAAGCGATGCTCTTCGTCGACCACGACGAGCCCGAGCTTGCGGAAACGCGCATGGGCGTGCAGCAGCCGGTGGGTTGCGATCACGATATCGACCGTGCCGCGCTCGAGTCCCTCGAGCACCGCCGCGGCCTCGCCGCTGGAGCGAAAGCGCGAGAGCGCCTCGATGCGCACGGGCCAATCGGCGAAACGGTCGCGAAAGCTCTGCAGGTGCTGCTGCGCGAGCAACGTGGTTGGCACCAGCACCGCGACCTGGGTGCCGCCCTGCACCGCGACGAAGGCCGCGCGCATCGCCACCTCGGTCTTGCCGAAGCCCACGTCCCCGCATACCAGCCGATCCATCGGCTTGACCGACTGCATGTCCTCGAGCACCTGGCGGATCGCCTCGGCCTGATCAGCGGTCTCCTCAAACGGAAAACCGCTGGCGAAGGTCTGGTACTCGAGCTCGCGCGCCAGCAACGGCGTGGCCTGATGGGCCGCGCGTCGCGCATGCAGATCGAGCAATTCGGCAGCCACATCCCGCACCGCCTCGGCAGCGCGCCGGCGCGCGCGCGCCCACTGATCGGTGCCGAGCTTGTGCAATGGTGCGCTCTCGGGCGCCCCTCCCGTATAGCGGTTGACCAGGTGCAGCGCATGCACCGGCACATAGACGCGATCGCCATCGCGGTATTCGAGCACCAGGAATTCATTACTCTGCTCGCCGATGTCCATGCGCTGCAGTCCGACGTAGCGGCCCACGCCGTAGGTCTCGTGCACGACCGGTGCGCCGGGCTCGAGGCTCTGCAGATCCCGCAGGATCGCGGCCGGGTCAGCCACGGCACTGCGGCGGCGGCGCTCCTGGCGTGCGCGCGCCCCGAACAGCTGCGATTCACCCAGCAGCAGCAGCGGCGGGGTGTGCAAAGCAAGGGCGCCGATGTCTTCAGCGACCTGGATCGCGAGGCGCGCATCGCCATTCGCGAACTGCTCCCAGCTGTGCAGCGCGCGCGGTCGCCGGCCGTGCGCCGCAAGCATCTGGCTGATCACCTCGCGCCGGCCCGGCGAGTCCGCCGCCAGCAACACGCGCCCGGCGTAGCTGTCGAGGAAGCTCGTCAACGGTGCGAGGGGCTGGGCCGCGCGCACGTCGAGGCGAAACTGCGGCGGGGCGGTGGTGCCGAAATCGTGGCTTGCAATCGCGCCGGCGTACTCGGGCGCGCTATCGGCGAAGCGCTCGATGAAAACGCTCGCATGGGACTGCAGCGGCGCGCGCAGATCGAGCGGCTCGACGAACGCTTCGGCTGGCGGCAGCAGCGGTCGCTCGATATCGTGGCGCCGGTCCTCATAGCGCGTGCCGATCGCCTCCCAGGCGCGCGCGAGCGCGGCCTCGATCGCGAGGTCACTGGCGATGATCGCGCCAGGGGGCAGGTAGTCGGTGATGTTCGCGGTCGCATCGAAGAACAGTGGCAAATAGAATTCGATGCCTGGCGGTGCGATGCCTTCGCTGACGCCGCGATAGACGCTCATGCGGCTGATGTCGCCTTCGAAGCGCGCACGAAAGCGGCGCCGAAAGCCGCGCACCGCCTCCGGATCGAGCGGCAGCTCGCGAGCGGGCAACAGGCGCAGGTGCCCGATGGGATCGAGCGAGCGCTGCGAGTCCGGGTCGAAGCGGCGGATGCTGTCGATTCGATCATCCAGCAGATCCACCCGCACCGGCGCGCTCGTGCCCATCGGGAACACGTCGAACAGCGAGCCGCGCACCGCAAATTCCCCGGGGGCGCTGACCTGGCTCACGCTGACATAGCCGGACTGCACCAGGCGCGCGCGCAGCGGCTCGAGCGCCAGGGCCTCGCCGCCATTGAGCTCGAAACTGCGCGCCTGCACATAACTGACCGGCGGCAAGCGTGTCAGCAGACTGTCGATGGCCAGTAACAGGATGCCGCGTTGCAGTCCCGGCAGGCGCGATAACGTACGCAGGCGTTCGGAGACGATGTCCGGATGCGGGGAGAAGATGTCATAGGGCAGCACCTCCCAGTCCGGCAGCGTCAGAATCTCGAGTGCGCCGGCACCGAAGAAGCGCAATTCAGCGGCCAGTTGTTCGACTTCGCGCGTGTCGGCGCCAATGAACACCCAGGGGCGGCTGTCGGCGAGCAGCGCTTCGGCGAGCGCGAGCGCGCGCGCGCTGCCGTGCAATCCGCGCCAGCGCCAATGCGGCTCGGGGGCGGCAGGCAGCGGCGGGTGCAGCAAAGCGCTCATGCGCAATTGTGCCCCAGGCACCTGTACTGCACACTGCAGGCCACTGTGAGCCGACTATTCGAACCGTGGATGATCGGCCAGCTGGCGCTGGCAAACCGGATCATCGTTGCACCGATGTGCCAGTATTCGGCCGCGGAAGGCTCGGCCAGCGACTGGCACATGATTCATCTGGGCCACCTGGCACTCTCGGGCGCGGGCCTCATGCTCACCGAGGCAACCGCGGTGAGCCCGGAGGGCCGGATCTCGGCTCAGGATCTCGGTCTGTACAGTGATCGCAACGAAGCGGCCCTCAGCAGAGTGTTCGGCGCAATTCGCCAATACTCGCCGATCGCTATTGCGCTGCAGTTGGCGCACGCGGGACGCAAGGCCTCGAGCCGCGCACCGTGGGACGGTGGACGGCAGGTCGCGCCAGGCGAGAGCGGCGGCTGGCAGGCCATCGGCCCCTCGGCCTTACCGTATTCAGCCAGCGAGCATGCGCCCCTGGCCATGGACCGCGACGACATGCTGCGCGTGCGCGATCAGTTCGCGCAGGCCGCGCGCCGCGCGGGGCGCCTGGGCGCCGACGCTGTGGAGCTGCATGCCGCGCATGGCTATCTGCTGCATGAATTCCTCTCCCCGCTGGCCAACGAGCGCAAGGATGAGTACGGCGGCAGCCTCGAGAATCGCATGCGCTTTGCGCTCGAAGTGTTCGACTCGGTCCGCAGCGCCTTTCCGGCCGAGCGTCCCGTCTGGATCCGCGTCTCGGCAACCGATTGGGTGCCGAACGGTTGGGATATCGAAGGCACGCTGGCGCTGGCACGCGCCCTCAAGCAGCGCGGCTGCGCCGCGATCCACGTCTCCAGCGGCGGGCTCTCGAGCGCTCAATCCCTCAAGCCCTCACCAGGCTATCAGCTGCCGTTCGCCAAACGCATCAAAGCCGAGGTCGGCATAGCAACTATCGGCGTGGGCCTGATCACTGAGGCCGAGCAGGCTGAAAGCGTCATCGCAACGGGCACTGCCGATGCGGTCTCACTGGCTCGGGCCATGCTCTACGATCCGCGCTGGCCCTGGCACGCTGCGGCCGAACTCGGCGCGCAGGTGAGCGCACCGAAGCAATACTGGCGCTGCCAGCCCCCGGAGCACCCGGATCTGTTCCTGGGCGCTCGCTTCGGTCAGCGCTAGTGCAGGCTCAAGGCTGAGCCGGAGCGGCTGCTGCAGGCGCCTCAGGCGCGGCGGGCTCCTCCGGAGCCGCGGCGGCCTGCGGGCCCGGACTCACCACGGCATCGATCACGTGCTCGTACTCAAAGAAGACCGAGAAGGCGGGGTAGTCCCAGCGCGTGATCGGCGGCTTGCCCACTGCGGCGTGCCGCTCCCGCGGGGCGCCGAATTTCGCCTCGACCGCTTTCATGCTCATGCCGCGGCCGGGACGCTCCACATTGGTTTCGCGCACGCTGACCTGATCGCCCATGGCGATGATCTCGGCGTGTAATGCGCCGCCGAAGGCGCCGATGCCGATAGCCAGCGCCGCAGTCCGAGCCGACCTGCCTGCTGTGATCATGACGCACCTGCCCAATGAAGCAATTTCCGGAGGTGTGACTATAGCATCGGCCCGAATAACTGCCGCATCCGTGCGGCCGCCGCCCGGGCGTTTCTGTGATGCACGTCCAGTTTCGCTGTGGCGTGTGCTTTAATGCGCTCCCCATGTTTCAGCCGCTGCCAGTGTTTGTCGGCCTGCGCTATGTGCGCTCGCGGCAGCAGAAATTCTTCGTTTCACTGATCACCTGGGTGTCGCTGGCCGGTGTGTCACTCGGGGTCGCAGCCTTGATCGTGATCCTCTCGGTCATGAATGGCTTTGAAGGGGAATTGCGCGACCGGCTGCTCGCGCTTGGCGCACAGGCGCATGTGGTAAACCAGGGCGTTGCCTCCGCGGACGGCGAGCGCGCTTTGAGCGAGCGCCTGGCGAGTCTGCCCGGCGTCATTGGCCTCTCGCCCTACATCGAGCTCACCGCGCTGGCGGTGCATCAGCCGGAGATGCTGCCAGTACTACTGCGCGGCATCGAGCCGCAGGCCGAAGCACGAGTCGCCGACGTGCGAGCGCTGCTGGTCGAGGGCAGCCTGGCGAGCCTGCAGCCTGGCAGCAACGCCGTGATCGTGGGCCGCGATATCGCCGATCAGCTCGGGCTCAGCGTCGGGGATTCGCTGAGCTTGCTCGTGCCCATGGCCGACGCGTCCGGGCTGCCCGAGCCGCGGCTGCGCGAGTTCAATGTCGGCGGCGTGTTTGAGGCGGGTCTCGAGGATCTCGACAATTCCCTGATCCTGGCGCATCTGCAGGACGTGCGCGCGTTTGCGCCGCGCTCACAGGGCACGAGCGGACTGCGGCTGCGCTTCAACGACGCGCTCAAGGTGGCGCGCTACATGCCGGCGGTACGCGCCGCCGTGGGCCCGGGTTATCTCAGCAGTGACTGGACCGAGGACAATGCCAACTATTTTCGCGCGATTCGTATTGAAAAGACCATGATGGCGCTGATCCTGTTGCTGATCGTCGCCGTGGCGGCCTTCAATACCGTGGCGATGCTGGTCATGGTCGTCAATGACAAGCGCACTGACATCGCGATACTGCGCACGTTCGGCGCCCCGCCGCGCAATATCCTGCAGATCTTCATGATACAGGGGCTCGCGATCGGCTGGTTCGGTGTAGCCGGCGGCCTGGCGCTCGGCATTGTGCTTGCCCGCCACGTCAGCAGCATCGTGCCGGCGCTCGAGCACGTGTTCGGCTTTCACTTCCTCGACGCGCAGGTCTACTACATCACGACGATTCCGGCCGAGCTGCATCGATCGGACGTGCTCTGGATCGCCGCGGCAGCCTTCGCGCTCACGCTGCTGGCAACCATCTATCCGGCGCTGCGCGCAGCACGCACATCGCCAGCCGAAGCGCTGCGTTACGAATAATATGTCGTTGCCCTACGAGTGGATGCTGGGCACACGCTATCTGCGCGCCACGCGTGGTCGCGGCTTCCTGTCGTTCATTACGCTGGTGTCGGTGTTCGGGCTGGCGATCGGAGTCGCGGTACTGATCGTCGTGCTGTCGGTCATGAACGGCTTCGAGCGCGAATTGAAGACGCGCATCCTGAGCGTCACCTCGCACGCTACGCTCATGGGTCTTGACGGCACTCTCAAGGACTGGCGCGATGATCAGACGCGGGCACTGAAAATGCCCGGGGTGCTGGCGGCCGCGCCCTATATCGAGGCGCAGGGGCTGCTCATGCATGGCGAGCGCACCGCCGGCACAACGCTGCGCGGCGTGCTGCCCGCACAGGAGCGGCGCGCCGTGGGCCTGGCGCAGCGCATCGAAGGCGGCCGGATCGAGGATCTGAGCGATGGCAGCTATCGCATCATTTTGGGCGATGCGCTGGCCGCAGCGCTCGCGGCCCACATCGGCGATGATCTGCTGCTGGTCGCACCGCAGGGCGATGTGACCCCGGCGGGCATCGAGCCGCGAATGCGCCGCGTGCACGTGGCGGGACTGTTTCATTCCGGAATGTACGAGTTCGACCGCGCGCTGGCGCTGATGAATCTGCAGGATACCGCGCGGCTGTATCAGATGGCAGACCGCGTCACGGGTCTGAGGCTTGCGCTGCAGAATCCGTTCGCGGCCCCGCGCCTCGTGCGCGATCTGGCCGTGAGTCTGGGCGGGGGCTACTACGTGAGCGACTGGACGCGCAATCATGCCAATTTCTTTCGCTCTATCGAGATCACCAAGTCGATGCTGTTCATGATCTTGCTGCTCGTGGTCGCGGTCGCGGCCTTCAATCTGGTCGCGACGCTCGTCATGGTCGTGAAGGACAAGCGCGCCGACATCGCGATTCTGCGCACGCTGGGTGCCGGACCGCGCAACGTGCTGCTCGTCTTCACGATCCAGGGCGCCTTCATCGGTCTGGCCGGCACGCTCGCCGGCGCGCTGCTGGGCCTGGGTCTTGCGGCCAACCTGGAAGCCCTCGTGCATGGCCTCGAGCATCTGCTGGGTACGCATTTCCTGGATGCGCGGGTGTATTTCATGAGCGACCTGCCGGCCCATGCACAGGCGGGGGATGTGCTGCGTATCTGCGCCGTCGCCTTCGGGCTGTGCGCGCTCGCGACGCTGTATCCGGCCTGGCGTGCTGCGCTCACTCAGCCGGCGCAGGCGCTGCGCCATGACTGAGAGCAGCGTGCTCGCCGCGCAGGATTTGCGGCGCAGTTTTCGCGAGGGCTCGAGCACGCTGGAGGTGCTCGCCGGCGTGACACTGGAGGTCAGACGCGCTGAGCGCCTGGCGATCATCGGCGCCTCGGGCTCGGGCAAAACCACGTTGCTGCAGATCCTCGGCGGGCTGGATCGGCCCGACAGCGGCGTGGTCAGAATCGAGGGCCGCGACATTCATGCATTGCCGGAGCGCGAGCGCTGCACGCTGCGCAATCGCAGCATGGGCTTTGTCTATCAGTTTCACCATCTGCTGCCGGAGTTCTCGGCGCTCGAGAATGTCGCCATGCCGTTGCTGGTACGGCGCGAGAGCGCTGCGGCCGCCGCCGCGCGCGCGCGCGATCTGCTCATACGTGTGGGCCTTGGGGAGCGACTCGAGCATCAACCGCACCAGCTCTCGGGCGGCGAGCGCCAGCGCACGGCCGTGGCGCGCGCACTCGTGACTTTGCCGCAGCTCGTGCTGGCCGATGAGCCCACCGGCAATCTCGATGGCCGCAACGCCGAGCAGGTGTTCGCGCTGATGCTCGAGCTCAACCGCGAACTGGGCACCAGCATGGTCGTCGTCACACACGATCCACGACTGGCGGCGCGTATGGATCGGGTACTGGAGCTCGAGGCTGGAGTACTGCGTCAGCCCGCAAGCTTGTAGGGGCGGCGTACCTTGCGCGCGTGGTAGCGCCGCATTGTCAGGGCGCGCCAGAGCAGCTCGAACGCGAAGCGCGCGCCCAACCCAAAGATCAGGCTGCACACCAGGCAGCCCAGCAGGAACGGCTTCCACGCCGGCCCGAGACCATGCTCGAGCCAGTTCCAGGTCAGGTGAAATTCAAAATGGCGCGGCCGGTAACGCAATAAAGCCACGCCCACGCGGTAGGCGGCATAGTAGATCGGCACCATCGTGAACGGATTGACGATGTAGGTGGCCACGACGGCCACGGGTAGATTCAGCCGCCACCAGAGCGCCGCGAGCACGACGAGCTCCAGGTGCACGGGCAGCGGGATGAAACTGATGGCGATGCCCGTGCCGAAGGCGGCAGTGATCGAGCGGCGGTTGAGCGACCACAGATGCGCGTCGGTCAGTCGATCCCCGAAGACGCTCAAATACCATTTGTGGCGCCGCTCATGGATGAGTTTCGCCAGCTTCTTGATTACTCTGCGAGGCATGGCAGCTCGACTTTAGCAGTTGCATGCTGTTGCCCATAAGCGCGCCGTCTCGATTTTGCGCTTTGAGCCATGCGCTTTAGGTATCATGCGCCGGCCGCGACCAAAAGCAGGAGTCGACGCCAGAAATGTGGGAAATCGTGCAGGCGGGCGGGGTGCTGATGTGGCCCATCATCCTGTGCTCGATCGTTGCCGCGGCGATCACCCTGGAACGGCTGTGGACGCTGCAGGATCGGCGCGTGTTGCCACCCGATCTGATGCAGAAAATCTGGAAACTGGTCGAAGCGCACCAGATCAGCGAGCCCGTGATCCGGGCGCTGGAACGCAATTCGCCGCTCGGCAGGCTCCTGGCCGCTGGCCTGGAGAACCGGCACCGCCCGCGCGAGGTGCTCATGGAGCGGCTCGAGGATACGGGCCGGCATGTCGTGCACGAGCTCGAGCGCTATCTCAATACGCTCGGAACCATAGCCGGCGTGTCGCCATTGCTGGGCCTGCTGGGCACCGTGACCGGCATCATCAAGGCCTTCAACGCCATCAACGCTGGCGGCGGCGGGGATCCGCGCATGCTCTCGGGCGGCATCGCCGAGGCGCTGGTGGCCACGGCGGCTGGCCTGTGCGTCGCGATCCCATCGCTGATCGCGTACCGCTATCTGCGCGGCCGCGTCGAACGCATCGTGGTAGAAATGGAGAAGAATGCGCTGCGGCTGGTCGACGCCGTCGACGCGGCTGCGCATCAGCCGGCCGAGAAGCGCGCGCTGCCGGCCTGAGGCCAGGAAGATGTCATGAACCTCAAACCGCGCCGCATCGAGGAGCCCGAGATCAACGTCACATCGCTGATCGATGTGGTGCTGTTGCTCGTGGTGTTCTTCATGCTGTCTTCCAATTTCACCGCCGAGGGGCGCCTGCGCGTGCGCCTGCCGCAGGCCAGCTCGGTGCCGACCGATCGCTCGGGCAACGAGTCGCTGGTGATCAGCGTGAGCGCCGGCGGCGCCTATCTGGTGAATGGCCGCGAACTGATTGACTCGAGCCCCGATACGCTGCGCGCGGCCATACTCAAGAGCGCCGGTGCGGCGGTGCGCAGCGCACCGGTCTCGATCCGCGCCGACGGGCGCGCCAGCCATCAGTCGGTAGTGACTGCGATGGACGTGCTGGGTCGGCTGGGATTCACACAAATGAACCTCGCAACCGTCAACGAGACTGGAGCGGCATCGCCTTGAACCGCGCTGCGCCCGGCACTCCGGCCAGCCTCGCAACCACACCCCAGGCGCGCAGCGTATACCGGCGACTGCTGGGTTACGCGCGACCGCACCTGGGCGTGTATATGCTCGGCGTGCTGGGCATGGTGCTGTATGCCGGCAGCGACCTCATCACGATCAATTTCATCAAGACCTACCTGCGCGATGTGCTGACGCTGGAGCGCAATGCCCGGGTGCTCAATCTGCTGCCCCTCGGCGTGATCGTGATCTTCCTGGTTCGCGGTTTTGGCGACTATCTGGCCAATTACTTTCCTTCCTGGGTCGGGCGGCAGGTCATCAAGGCAATGCGCAGCGACCTGTTCGCGCAATATCTGCGCCTGCCGACGGCGGTGTACGATCGGGAATCCACCGGCACGATGCTCACGCGCCTGACCTATAACGCCGAGCTCGTGGCCGCCGCTGCCACCGACTCGCTCACGGTCATCATCCGCGACTCGCTCGCGATCGCGATCAACATCGGCGCGCTGTTCTGGCTCAACTGGAAGCTCGCGCTGTACTCGTTGATCGCCGCGCCTGCCATCGCCTGGCTGGTGCGCAGCGTCAATATCCGCTTCCGTCGCTACAGCACGCGCATCCAGAACTCGATGGGCGACGTCACGCGCGTGGCCAAGGAGGCGCTCGACGCGCACAGCGTGGTCAAGGTGTTCAATGCCCAGGAGCATATCCGCGCCTTGTTCGAGAACGCGAATGAGCTCAATCGCCGCTCCAACGTGCGTCTGGTTTCGGCGCGCGCGAGCAGCAACCCGACCGTGCAGATGTTGCTGGCGCTGGGGCTCGCGGGGGTGTTGTTCATCGCCAATCGGGAGATTGCGGCCGGCTCCTTGTCGATCGCCGTGTTCTTTCCGTTTCTGATCGCGCTGATTCAGATACCGCAGCCCCTGCGACGCCTGCTCAACGTCGCCGGTCCGCTGCAGCAGGGGATCGCGGCGGGCGCGAGCGTGTTCGAGGTACTCGATGCGCCGGCCGAGCCGCAGGGCGGCAGCCATCCGCTCGCGCGCGCCCGCGGCGAGGTCGAATATCGCAGCGTCAGTTTCGAATACGCGCGCGACAACGGGCCGGTGCTGCGCGACATCTCACTGAGCATCGCCGCCGGTACCACCACCGCGATCGTGGGCCGTTCGGGCAGCGGCAAATCCACGCTGGTCTCGCTGCTGCCGCGCTTCTATGATCCGACCGCGGGCGCGGTGCTGATCGACGGAGTTGATATCCGCGAGTACGCCCTGTTCGATCTGCGCCGTCAGATTAGCCTGGTCAGCCAGGAGGTCGTACTGTTCAACGACACGATCCGCAACAACATCATCTTCGGCGCGCCCGGCGTCAGCGAGGCGCAGTTGCAGTCGGCAGTGCGCGCGGCCTACGTGCTGGAATTCGTCGAACAGTTGCCGCAGGGCCTGGAGACGATGGTCGGGGATCGGGGCGTGCTGCTCTCGGGCGGGCAGCGCCAGCGCATTGCGATTGCGCGCGCGCTGCTGCGCGACACGCCGATCCTGATTCTCGATGAAGCCACCGCTGCGCTCGATACCGCGGCCGAGCGTCATATTCAGGAGGCGCTGGAGCGGCTATTGCGCAATCGTACGACCTTCGTGATCGCGCACCGGCTGTCCACCGTCGAGCGCGCCGATCGCATCCTGGTGCTGCGCGAGGGAGCGATCGTCGAGTCCGGGGCTCACGCGCAGCTGCTCGCGCATCAAGGCGTGTACGCCGAATTGCACCAGCTGCAGTTCAGTGCCTAGCAGAGCGATCCGCTCGCGCCTGCAGTCGCTCTGGTATCGAGGGCGAGCGCCCTGGCCGCTGCGATGGCTCGCCTGCGCGTTTGGCAGCGTCGTGCGTGCGCGGCGCGCCGCCTACGCGCGCGGCTGGCTGCGAGCGCGGCGTCTGGAGCGACCCGTGCTGGTGGTCGGGAATATCACGGTCGGCGGCAGCGGCAAGACCCCGCTGGTGATCTGGCTCGCGGCGCAATTGCGCGCTGCCGGCTGGACACCGGGCATCGTGCTGCGCGGCTACGGCGGCGCGGCGGGCTCGCGGCGCGCGGCCGTACGCGTCGAGGCCGACAGCGATCCACGCCTGGTGGGCGATGAGGCGCTGCTATTGCGCCAGCGCACCGGCGTACCCGTAGCGGTTGGCCGCGAGCGCGTGCGTGCCGGGCGCCTGCTGCTGGGTGAGGGCGTGGATCTGATCATCTCGGACGATGGTTTACAGCATCTGGCGCTGGCCCGCGATGTCGAGATCGCAGTCATCGACGCGAACTACGGTCTTGGCAACGGTTATCTGCTGCCTGCCGGACCATTGCGCGAGCCGCGCACGCGGCTGGCTCAGGTCGATGCTCTGGTCATCAACGGCCAGAGCGCATACTGGGGCGAAGCATTGCGCGATCTGGCAGCGCTCGGGCCCTTTACGATGCGCTTGACGGGCGAGTGGCTCTGGCCGCTGGCGGGCGCGGGCGGGCGCGCGGCGCTGGCCGGCTTTGCCGGGCGGCGCGTGCATGCACTGGCCGGCATCGGCCATCCACAGCGTTTCTTCGCGCTGCTGCGCGAGGCGGGCCTCGAGCTCATCGAGCATCCTTTCCCCGACCATCATCGCTATCGCGGCAGGGAGCTGGAGTTCGGCGATGAGCTGCCGGTGCTGATGACCGAGAAGGATGCAGTAAAATGCCGGGTATTCGGCGCCGCGAACCGCTGGTATCTGCCGGTTGCTGCGACTTTTGAAGATTCCGAGGCGGCCGCGTTGCTCGCGGGGCTGCAGCGCCGCCTCGAGCGCGCACGAACCTGACGATCGCGGGAGGATGATGTGGATACCAGACTGCTCGATATCCTGGCGTGCCCGATATGCAAGGGCCCGCTGCAGCATGAGCGCAAGGAGGCGCTGTTGATCTGCCGCGCTGACCGTCTGGCGTTCCCGATACGCGACGGTATTCCCATCATGCTCGAAGATGAGGCGCGGGTACTGACGCCGGGCGATCCATTGCTCGAGCGCTAGGGCTCGCGCCGATATGTACCGCGTGGTGATCCCGGCGCGTTATGGTTCAACGCGCCTGCCCGGCAAACCGCTGCTGCCGCTGGCCGGCAAGGCGATGATTCAGTGGGTCTACGAGCGCGCCCGGCGCTCGGGCGCGCAACAGGTCATCGTCGCCACCGATGATGAGCGCATCGCACAGCTCGTGCGCGAGGCGGGCGGCGAGGCATGGCTCACGGCTGTGAGCCACAGCTCCGGCACCGATCGAATTGCTGAAGTCGCGCGCCGCGCGCGCTGGAGCGATACGGACATCGTCGTGAACGTGCAGGGCGATGAGCCGCTGATGCCTGAGGCGTTGCTCGATCAGGTTGCCGCATTGCTCGCCGCCGATGCCGAGGCCGAGATCGCAACTCTGTGCGTGCCGCTGGAGTCTGTGCAGGCGCTGCTGGATCCCGGCGTCGTCAAGGTGGTTACGGATTTAAAGCAGCGCGCGCTGTATTTCAGCCGCGCGCCGATCCCCTGGTCGCGTGAGAGCGCACCCACGGGCTGGCTCAGCCAGAGCAGTCATGCCGGTGCTCAGAGGCACCTGGGGCTGTATGCCTATCGCGTCGCGAGCTTGCAGCGCATGGCCGCGCTGGCGCCGAGCAGGCTCGAGCAGATCGAGAAACTCGAGCAGTTGCGCGCCCTCGAGCACGGCATGTGCATCCGGGTCGCCACCGCCGTGGCGAGTCCGGGTCCGGACGTCAATACCCTGGCGGACGTAGCCGCGGTCGGCGCATTGCTCGAGGCGGGTCGCTGAGCAGCGCGCCTACTCGTCCTGCCGGGGACCGCTCGGGCCGGGCTCGGCCGGCGGCGCCGAAGACCAGACGACAAAGGGCTTTTGTTCGGGCACCAGCGCGGCGGCGGGCTCATGGGTGTGCGTGCTGGGCGTGCTGTGCGAGTCAGGCGCGCTCGGTTCGCTCGCCTGCGAGGTCTCGGGTGCATTGACGTTGCCCGCGCTGGCAGGTTCGGCGCCGCTCGCGTCCCAATTGCTACGGCTCTCGCCCTGGCCTTCGGGCGCGGGCCCCGCGTTGTAGCCCGGTGCATTGTCACGATTGCCGCCGCCGCCGCCACGTCGTCGCCGGCGCCCGCCCCGGCGCGAGCGACTGCTGCGCGGGCGATCGACGGCGGGTTGATCGAGGGGGCCCGCGTGCCGAGGCGCTGACGGTGCTTGCACCGTGCTCTCGGCACTGGCTGGTGTGCCCTCAGGCTCGCGCCGCGGCTCGCTGAAGTGTGGCTCATCGCGACGCGGCTCGCGGCGCGGCTCCTCGCGCCCACGGTCGATGCCGCGACCAGGCGGCGCATCGCGTCGCGACTCATCGCGGCGTGCCGAATCCGGCCGGCGCTCAGGTCGGCGCTCGTGGCCACGAGCGTCGCGATCGCGGCGCATGCCCGAGCCGCGACGCGAGTCACGGTGCACCTCTGCCACCGGCGCTGGGGCCGCGGCCAGCGGCGCTTCGACGGCCGCAGCTGCATTGTCGGTGCCGAACCAGCGCTTCAGGCGTTGCCACAGCCCGTCGCCCTGATGGCTGCTCGGGGCAGGCGCGCCGTTAACATTGGCGCTGACCGGAGCTGCGGTCTTCGGCAGCAATGCTGCCACTGCGGGCTGCTCGCTCGGCGGGCGCTTTTCGCGCTCGGTCAGCGGGTCTGCGCTCGGCGGCGCGGCCGGAATCTGATAGCTGACCTGGGAGTTCTCGGGCAGCTGCAGCTCATCATCACGCACGCGCCGGATCGAATATTCGGGCGTCTGGATGTGTGGATTGGGCACCAACACCAGTTGCGCGTGCCCCTTGTCCTCCAGGCTGCG
>JBEKUL010000030.1:0-28218 GCA_049515055.1 Steroidobacteraceae bacterium
AATCGGGGACTTCGCAGCCAATATGGTACATGGCATCTATGGTAGTTCCACCGCCTAACCAAATCATTGATTTTCAAACCACCACTGTGGCGCCGACACTTCCACCGGCATCATCTAACAATAGTGCCTATATAGATTATTGGCCCGGACTTGAACCTCTAACAAACAGTGTCAATTATCTGCCCACAAATGGTGGATTACTACAACCAGCTATGCTTGTCGGCGCATCGGCTCAAGGATGGGGAGGTAACAGTAGCTACTACAATAGTAATGGGGTTCCTCCTATTGTGGAGGGGGCTATAGGTAATCAAGGTAATTCAGCAGCTGTCGGCGATAACAACTTTAATAACCCCGGTAGCCCTAACGGCTTTACTGTCCTGCCAGGAGATGTAATAGCTGAAGATATGGTTCTCGATCAAACTACGGGCGATTGGACGGTGAATTTCACGGATACCACTTCAAATCGAAGCAACACTCTAATTCTAAATATGCAAGGTCAAGGTCAAAATTTTGCGATCTTTGCATTGGAAACCTGGTATGGAATGCCGTTGAATAACCCTGTGATATTTACTAATAGCACGCTCACTTTTGCTTCACCAGACACGACAGGAATTTGTACTTCTTCAGGTCCAAGTAACAACTATGTCACGACTCCGCCTACTTTGGATAGCACGGGCACAAAATGCAGTATTGCCGAAGTTATTCTCTATCAGAATTAGTTCTTGTTACGGGTCACCTGGCGGCGGCGGTACTCGGGAGGGGCATTTGAGCTGCTCCCAACTTTCAGTGCCAGAAGAGAAGAGAAGTAAAGTCAAACTTTCCTGGCGAGATAGCGCAAGGTGTCAGAACTCCGAGTTGAACGGCAGCTTCGCAGAGGCCATTTCGATCGACTGAACTTCCGATATTGGCCCGCAAGGCGCCGGTCGACATGATCATGAAGCGGTGGTTGGCGGGTCCCTTGTGCGAGTCACGCTGCCTCAGCGAGAGAATTCCACTCAACTGGCGCTATCCTGGGCATCACCAGTACCCAGCCAATGAACCCAATGACATTGGCAGCACCGGCTACGATGAACGCTGAGACGTAGGAACCCGAGACGTCCACCAAAGCGCCTGTCAACGCAGGGGCGAGAATGCCGGCTATCATGCCGCAACAATTCTGGATACCCACCCAGCGTGCAGTCGCGCTGGGGCCTGCAAAAATCTGTGCTGCGGCGTACAGGCAAGGTGATGCAAGTCCGCTGAATAGCTCGTAGACATACAAACACGCAATTGAGCCGTTACGCGGGAGCAGCGCCATGCCTACCATGGCGATAAGACCCGAGAGGTAACCAAGCACCATCAGCCATTTCTGCGCACCACTCGATGAACCCTCGACGCGCGTACATCGATCGATCCAAAGACCGCCGATGACCGCAGTCACAGCGCAGAGCGCATAAGCCGGAGCGGCTATTTGCGCCATCTCTTCCATGGAAAAGCCACGCGCCTTCACGAGGTAGGTGGGCAGCCATGCGAGGGTGAAGAAAAAGCTGTAATTCAGCCCAAAGGTACCGAGCGAGGCACCCCACAGCGCTTGCTGGCGAAGGATGGCGCCAAACCGCGGTGCCTCGGCGGATTCTCCTGTGCCACGATGGGTCGGCTCGTTGATCTGGACACGAGCCCACGGCAAGAGCCAAAGCAGAGACAGGACACCAAACAGTATGAATACGGGGCGCCAGCCGAGATGCGCCATCAGCAAGCCGCCCGCAAATGTGCCGACGGCGGGGCCAATCTGATATCCGAAGCCCATAACGCCGTTGGCGAAGCCGAGCCGACCGCTGCCCACTCGCGTACGGATGAGCTTTGATGTTCCCGGCATGATGGGCGACTCACCCAGACCCAGTAGGAGCCTCAATACGAGCAGGGAGGCGAAGCTATTGACAAAGCCGGTCGTAAACGTGGCGATGGACCATATAGCAACCCCGAAGCCGAGAACCATCTTGGCCCCGTAACGGTCGGCCAACCAGCCTGCTGGTACCATAGCGGCTGCGTAGGCTATATAGAAGGCGGAAAGCAGCGTGCCGAGTTGCGTGGGCGAGAGCTTGAGCTCATTCAGTAGCAGCGGACCCGCTGTAGCGAGATTACCGCGGTCGATGTAGTTGATGAGGAGCGCCAATGTCAGCAGGAACACAATCTGCTTTGGCGATGTCGGCTCGAGAGCTTTTCTTACCATAGGTTATCTGTCGCCCTTCTTGGACACCGTTGACTCAAATGACAATCACCTCACCGGCCCACTCTTCGTGCGAGGGGCAAAGCCCTCTGCATCTCCCTCCAGCGAAAGTATATGCTCCACGAACGGCAGCTCTCAGGCTTACTTTCCAACGGCGCACGTTCCGTCGGATAGCAACGTGGGAGATAGGCGCAAAAAGGTCTAACCGCATTCCGAAGGATGCTCATGCGGATCGACCTGTCGTTCGCGGCGAGCCGCTGTTCGACGTTTTCCGGCCCCAGGATCGAAGCGGCTATGCCCGCGTCGCCGGCCGATCCGAGGCGGCGCTGGCGGTGGGCTCAACTCTGACGGCGTTCCCACCCAGCTCGCAGTACACTCCCGCCGAGCGTGCGGGTCTGTTCCTCAAAGCGGGGGGAGAGCCACAGTGATCACGATTGACGTTAACGGAGTATCCCGGCAAATCGACATAGAGCCCGATACCCCGCTTCTATGGGTGTTGCGCGACATTATCGGTTTGACGGGCACAAAATTCGGTTGCGGTATCGCGCAGTGCGGCGCTTGCACGGTGCATATCAACGGCGCCGCCATGCGATCCTGTTCGGTGCCGATCGGTGCTATCGATGGCGCGAAGGTGATCACCATCGAAGGCCTCTCCCCGGACAACAACCATCCGGTACAGCGCGCGTGGATCGAAGAAGGCGTTCCACAATGTGGCTACTGCCAGTCTGGGCAGATCATGGCCGCGGTTGCGTTTTTGAAGACGTTTGCGCAGCCGACCGACGCCGACATCGACGCGAGTATTACCAATATCTGCCGCTGCGGTACGTATGAACCTCTGCGCCGCGCCATTCATCGTGCCGCGGGCATGATGAAGGCCTGAGGCAGTCGCAATGCACGGATCCGGTACCGCTTCGACCTCCAGCCGCCGGCACTTCATTTTCACGGCCTTATCCGCGGCCGGCGGCCTAGTTGTGGGCATCGCCGCTGCTCCGGACAGCGCTCGCGCCGCGAGCGTCTCAATACAACCCTGGAACGACAACGACCGCGCGCCGCATGAACTCGATGCCTGGATCGCCATCGATCCGGACGACTCGATTTTGATCCGCTATCAGCGATCCGAGATGGGACAGGGCAGCATGACAGCGCTGCCGATGATCATTGCGGAAGAGCTGCAATGCGACTGGTCGAAGGTGCGGATTGAGTACGCCTCGTCGACCCGCAGCGTCCGGGAGAACAGGGTCTACGGTGACATGTTCTCGCACGGCAGCATGTCCGTTCGTCAGTCGCAAAAGAAGATGCAGCAGGTGGGCGCCAGCGCCCGTGAGCGCATCATTGCCGCGGCAGCGGCGCGCTGGAACGTCGCGGCGTCGGAGTGCGTGGCGGCGCAGAGTGTCGTGACCCATCGGCCTTCAGGCCGCACGCTGCGGTATGGCCAACTCGCAGCTGACGCCGCGAAGGTTAAGCTCGCCGCGGAACCCGCGATCAAAACCCCGGCGCAGTTCACTTTCATTCCCCGCCCGATCCCGCGCGTGGACTTGGTGCACAAGACTGACGGATCGGCCAAGTTCGGAATGGATGCGCAGGTCCCGGACATGGTTTTTGCCGCCATCAACGCTTGTCCCGTCCACGGGGGCAAGCTCAAGAGCGTCGATGAGTCAGTGCTGTCCGGCACGCCGGGCATTGTTGGCGTGGTCAAGCTTGAGAATGCTGTGGCCGTTGTCGCGACCGGTACCTTCTGGCGCGCCAAACGGGCGTTGTCCCGTCTGCAGCCTGAATGGGATGTCGGTGCCGCGGGGAGTGTCGATAGCGAGCAGCTTTCGGCGCAATTCCGCGCGGCGTTGACCGAACGCATGGTGACCGCGCGCAACGACGGCGACGTCGATAGGGCGATGTCGGGCGCGGTCAAAACGTTCGACGCCATCTATGAGACGCCCTATCTGTCGCACTCGCCAATGGAGCCGATGAATGCGACGGTGAATTTGCAGCCCGATCGGCTCGATGTCTGGGTCGGAACGCAGGACGCGGAGGCAGCATTGGGCGCGGCCGCACGCGTCTCCGGCTTGAGGCCGGAACAAGTGCATATCCATAACGCGTTCCTCGGCGGAGGCTTTGGCCGTCGCGATGCAAATGACGAGATCGCGCAAGCCATTATCATCGCGCAGGTCGTCAAGCGCCCAGTGAAGCTGATCTGGACGCGCGAAGAAGACACCCGCCAGGACAAGTTCCGTCCGCATGCGGTGGTCGCCTTCAAGGCTGCGGCGGACGCCGATGGAATGCCGACCGCCTGGTCGATGCGTGTCGTAACCTCGTCAATCTTCAGGACCGTCGGCATTCCGTTTCCGGCCGATCGGGCCGAGCCGCCCGCCGTTGACTGCCTGGAGAACAACGGCTACGACGTCCCAAACACACGTGTGGAAGTGCTCCTCAAAGATACCCACCTGCCGGTATGGTTCTATCGCGCGCCCGGCGCTAATCAGCATGTCTTTGCCATCGAAGGCTTCCTGGACGAGATCGCCTCGGCGAGCGGCATCGATCCCTATCTCATGCGGCGCAAGCTCCTCAAAGGCAAGCCCGACTGGCTCAAGGTGTTGGATACCGCCGCCGAGAAAGGTGATTGGGGCAAGCCGCTGCCGCCAGGAACCGGGCGCGGCATCGCTATCTGCACTTTTACGGACAGTCTGTGCGCGCAGGTGGCGGAAGTTACGGTGAAACCGGACGGTCATCTGAGGGTCAATCGGGTCACCGTCGCGCTGGATACCCGTCACATGGTCAACCCTCAGACCGTCGCCGAGCAGGCTGAGGGCTCCGTGATCTTCGGCTTGTCGGCCGCGCTGTACGGGAAGATTACGATCAAGGATGGCGCCGCGGTGCAGGGCAATTTCGACACTTATCGCATGGTGCGGCTTGCGGATGCGCCGAGGATCGACGTCCATCTGGTGCCGAGCGGTGGAGATATCTGGGGCGGCGCGGGCGAACCTGGCGTCCCGCCAGTCGCCGCCGCGGTGGCAAATGCGATCTTCGCTGCAACCGGCAAGCGCATTCGCACGCTGCCGATTATGGATACCGATCTCAGCACATCGACATAGCCCGCCAGCGGACAAAAGTGTGGAGCGGCACCTTACTCGGCGGTTGAAAGACATGACGATCGTTTCAAGGGTGGTCTTTTGTGCGCTGATTTTGCTGAGCGCAGGCGGGACATCGCGCGCTGCCGACCCCGACAGTCCTCCACCCGGTGACGGCGAATACGTGGCTCGGGCCGCCGACTGCGTCTCCTGCCATTCAATCCCCGGCGGCAGGGCGTTCGCCGGTGGCCTCAAAATGGGAACGCCGCTCGGCGCGACCTACTCGACCAACATCACGCCCGATTCCGAGACGGGTATCGGTTCATACGCTCTTGCGGATTTTGAACGCGCGGTGCGGCAAGGAATTGCCAAAGGTGGCCGCCACCTCTATCCGGCAATGCCTTATCCGTCCTACTCCAAGCTTTCCGACGCGGACGTGGCGGCGCTCTACCGCTTTTTCATGAAGCAGGTGCCGAGCGTCCATCAGGCAAATTTGAAGAGTGAGATTCCGGCACTACTTAGCTTTCGCTGGCCGCTCGCGATCTGGAATTATTTTTTCGCCCCAAGTGGCAGCTATGTCGTCAAGCCCGGCCATGACGCCGCGTGGAATCGCGGCGCCTATCTGGTCCAGGGCCCCGGGCATTGCGGTGCCTGCCATACCCCGCGCGGCATCGCAATCCAGGAAGAGTCGCTCGACGACAGCAGCCCGAACTATCTCGCCGGGGCGCAGCTCGACGCTTGGTACGCTCCGAGCTTGCGTGGCGACATGCGGACCGGTCTGGGTACTTGGGCGAAAGAGGACATCGCCGAGTTTCTCAAGCAGGGCCATAACCGCATCGGCACCGCCTTTGGATCGATGACCGAGGCCGTCAACAACTCCACGTCATACTTGTCCGACAGCGATATCGACGCCATCGCGACTTATTTGAAATCGTTACCGGCCACATCTGCGCAACAGGCGGTCGCCTACAATAATGAGACGACGGCGGTACTGCGCGACAGGCCTACAATACAGCCCGGCGGTGCCGTCTACGCCGGCGCTTGCGCGAGCTGTCATGGGTTCGACGCCAAAGGCTTCACGCCGTATATGCCGGCCCTCTTTGGCAACCCGGTCGTGCTTGATCACGATCCATCTTCGCTCATCAATTTGATGCTGAACGGCTCGATCCCACTCGTGGCCAAGAGCACGCCTGACGCCTACCGCATGCCGCAATTCCGGCAGCAGTTGTCAGATCAGGACGTCGCCGACGTCATCACCTTCATCCGCAATGGCTGGGGCAATCAGGCGCCAGCAGTCACAGCCGCGCAAGTCGCCAAACTACGCCAGGCGACCAATCCAACCAGTGATCGGGTCATCATCCTGAAAATGCGTTAGAGGATGGGAGAGGAGATGCCCCGCAGCGCCACCACTGCTCGGTTACGCGCGTCAAACACTTCCGCGCAAGATTCATCGTTTGCGAAGCAATTGCGCGAAATCCTCAGCGCGATTTCGACATACGCTTGGTATGCAACTGCGTCAGGTACGCTTATTTTTGTCAACGAATTGGCAGCGGACTACGGCGGTCTTGCAAAGGACCACCCTCTTCGGCTTGGGGTCGACACTGGCGCGCCCTGGGACAGCCATATTCCGTCTTTGCATCCGGATGATCATGCTGAGACGCGCAGCATCTGGTCGCGCTGCCTGACAACAGGGCGCGGAAGCGAAGTTAATTTTCGAGCGGTCAACGCGACCCTTGCTGTACGCGAACCGAATCGACAACAGAGCTGCTCATGGCCAAGCACGTTGCGAATTCTCCCGAGGAGCCGCAAATCGCCGCGATCCGGGCGCCGCTCGGTCAAAGGTGTGGCCACAGCATCGGCACCTGATCCCAAAATTCGCAATGGGCGCTTGCAGGACCGGTCCTGGCCTCGACCGTCGCGCCGATTTCCAGATAAATATCTCCCTGTGATGCGACAGGCCACGCAGGATCCCCGGCGCCATTGGGATCGCCGGCTTTTGCCATCCGCGACCAATAGTCGACCATGGACCGCTGAATCGCGAGATCAGTCTCAGTGGGACGATAGCTGCCTCCCCAGGCGAACAGGAACGGGTGCTCGATGGTGTGGATCGCTCCTCGTGCTTTCTGCTCGGGATCGTTCTCCAGCGTATGAGTGAATAGATAGCGGTACACCGGCGCCTTCTGCACGCGCGAGAGAATGCTCGCGACACGGCGGCTCTCGCAGGTGAATTGCGCGTCGGTGGTCACCTGCGCGAATGCATCGAGAGGACTTGGAAACGCGCTGGCAGGATACAGCGTTACAATCCGCTCGCGCGCTTCGGCGCCGAAGAGCTTGTCGAGGGCCGCAGCGTAGCTGGCCTCATCGGTGATCGGGCCAGCGCTGTCCGCCCACTCCAGAGTCTCGCCCGCCGTGTTGCCGATGATGACTGGCATCGAGGGATATCGCCCCGCTGCGATCAGCTTGATGGGCTGATCGGGAAATACGTGACCGTCCATGTTGGGGCCATAGACTCGCGTCAGCACCGAGAATTTCCCCGGTACTGCCGCGACTATTTGCGTGACGCTCTTACCCCGCAGGCAGGCCGCGATGTCGGGCGCCGCGTCGCAACCGAGTGCCTGGACCACGTGCTGACCGGTACCATTCTCGGCATCGGCGTGGGTTTGAATCTCACAGCCGACCGGAACGCTGCTCTGCATGGCGACGCCATGGAACAAACCGCGTGACAGGGGTGAGGTCAGCAGTGCGCAGATATTGCCGCCGCCAGCCGATGCCCCAAACAGAAATACGCGGGACGGATCACCGCCGAACGCAGCAATGTTACGGTGTATCCATTGCAGCATTGCGATCTGATCGAGGCTGCCGTAATTGCCGGAAATCCTCTCAGCTCGCTCGGCGTCGAGCGCCGGGTGCGCCAGGAAACCCAGTGCGCCCAGACGCAGGTTATAGCTGACGAACACGACCCCGTGCGGCACGAGCTCCTTGCCGTCGTAGACTACTCCGCCGAAGCCGGGTGAGCCCTGACCGGAAAAGGAGTGGTTTCCACCGCCCGTCAGCCAGATCATGACCGGTAAGGGTCGGGCGGGCTGGTTCTTCGGACGCCAGACGTTGACGTACAGACAATCTTCGTCGCCCTTGATCTCGTTGCCAACAAACTGGGGACACATCGCCCCGTAACGACTGCCGTCCCGGATGCCCTGCCACGGCCCCGCAGGTTCCGGGGGCTTCCATCGCAGTGGTCCCACGGGCGCCCGGGCATACGGGATATCCTTGAACGCGAGCGTCTGGCCATCGATAACGCCTCTGACGGCGCCCCCTTCGGTGCAGACGACATCGGCGCTCGCGACACACGCAGAGCTCATCGTCTGCTGCGCTCCGTCAACGTCAGATACGATAGTGCCAACGTACAGGACGGCCATCGTGCTCAAGAGACCCGTGAGACGTCGATCCCTCGTTCGGCTCACGGCGGAAACTTCATCCGCGCCAGAAGTGCCTTGAACTGCGGCTCATTACGAATCGGATCGAGTAGCGGAGAAGTTTTAAGCACACTCAATTGGTGTGAATCGTCGAGTCGCTCCGCTTTGGTCAACCACTTCAGCGCTTCGGGCGCATTGCCCCACTGGGCGTAGAGCTCCGCGTAAACAACTGGGATACCGTCTCCATCCAGTTTCTTTACTTGCTCAAGTTCATGTTCGGCATCCGCCTGCCGACCCAGAGCGTGATAGATCAATGCCAGATAGGAGTGCCGGCGGTCTTCAAGCATCGGTGTCGCGGCCGCTTCACACAGCTGCCGCGCTTGCTCCAGTTGGCCCAGCGCGAAATAACTACCGACCAGATAACCATAAGGGATGGGGTTTCCAGGCTTGAGTACCAGGGCATGCTGGGACGCTGCGACAGCTTCGCCGTATTGCCTTGCAATATAGAATGTTATCCCTTGCTGGTGATACGACTGCCAATTCTGAGGATCAAGATCGACGGCGCGCTGTGCAGCCTTCAGCGCTGGCTCAAAATGACCTAGCATCGCCATGTTGACGGCGGCATTGCGTTGCACCACCGCACTGCCCGGTGCGAGCGCCAGGGCTTTATCGAATTCCGCGGCGCCACCAGCAAAATCGAGCGAGAAGTCAAATCGAACACGTCCGAGGACTGCATGCGCCTCGCCGGACTCCGGCGCCAGCGCCACTGCCCGCTCCGCGGCTGCCGCCGCCTGCTCGCGCAGCGCCTTGACCTCGTCCGCGCTGGATATATACGAAAGATTTAGAAGTGCTCCCGCCCGCCGCGTGTGTGCGTCAGCGTAATTGGGATCCAGCGCGATCGTTTGGTCCAGCGCAGCCAGTACTGCGCGCCAGCCCGCCGTAGTAACTGGCCCCTCCTCATACAAACGTTGGGCGCGTAGGTAGGCATCGAAGGCGTCCGGGTTCCTGGTCCCACCGACAGCAAACTGGGTGGAGTTGCCGGCGAGCTTGATCTCCAGCTGCTGCGCTACCGCGGTGGCCACTTCGGTCTGTACCTTGAAGATGTCGCTGAGCTGTCGGTCATAGGTCTCAGACCACAGGTGAAAGCCGGTCACGGTGTTGATCAACTGCGCGGTGATGCGCACGGTGTTGCCGGCTCGGCGTACGCTGCCCTCCAGAACGGCCCCGACGTTTAGCTCGTGCGCGATCGTGGACACATTGACGTTCTGCCCCTTGAATGAGAAGGATGAGGTGCGCGCGACGACCTGCAGGTCATTCAGGCGCGAGAGCGCATTGAGCAGCTCCTCGCTGATGCCGTCAGAGAAATAGTCCTCCTTGGGATCTCCACCTATGTTCACGAAGGGCAGTACGGCGATGGAGTGCGCCGGGGGCGCAAATATCTGCGCGCTACTCTCAGGTCTAGGGTTGATGGTCGCCAGTGGGCTCGGGGTTTCAGTCCTGACGCGTTCCGCAGTTGGGCGTGGGAGAAGCCACAATAGACTGCCGCCGATCACCAGCAGCAAAGCAATGATGATCAGCTCTGAGCCGCTGACACGCTTTAAGGCTCGTACGCCGTGATACCAGGCGAGGATGGGCACGATCGGAAACCCGAGGATCAACAGGAACGTCACAAGACGTACGATGGCGTGCGGCCATTCGAGGGCATCGCTGAGAAGCGTCGCGCCGTGTAACGCCACAAAGGCGAAGGCCGCATAGGCGACCGTCCACTGCGCGACCTTGTGTTCCTTGATGCGGCGCCAGACGCTACCCCACCACGACGCTTCAGCTTCGTGATTAGCGTGGACTACCGGCACCGTAGGGCTCGAAGGCGCAGGTGTTCCCGACCCGCTCTGTGGCGGGCCGTGAGCCGCGGCTTCGGTCGGCTTGTCTCCCAAGTTCCCTCTCTCCCTGACGGGCTCGATTCATCTTATATATAGGTTGTCAGGATACCGAGTCCACCATCACGGCGTTATCCCCATCCGGCAGAAGGGGCACCGCCACCAGGCGGCGCAGAATCTCATGGGAAATCAGGACTCCCGCTTCGCTACCGCCTCGCGCGCTCGGCACGACACGCCAACCGAGCGCGCCTGGGCGCGCTGCTACTTGCCGCCGGTACTCATCAGCCGCTCGACGTTGTCGATGAACACATCACAGTAGGGACGCCGTAGCGCTGCTTTGGTCACAGGCCCCGCCGCCGTAAACTGGATATACGCGCGCGAGGAGGCATCAAACATCGGCCACTCTGGCAATCCAGCGCCGTTGGGATTACCGGTCTTGGCGAAATTCGTCCAATACTGTTGCATGACCTTTGAGACCCGCCAGTCGATATCGCTAATGACGGTGGACGGAACCGGCGGCAGCAGCGGGTACGGGACTCCTTTGTCGAGCGTTCCGAACACGTAGGGAAGATCAGATGCGTGCGCCGCGCCCACTGCTTCCCGGCCTGACGGAACGCGGGCAAACTCGTACTCGTACGTCGGATTGCCGGCTGCCGCGTGCCACAGCAACTGTTCGACGGCTGCGCATCGGAAAGAAGTATCGGTACCCCACTGCTGTGTGGGCGTCCCGTAATCCGGGTCGTTGGTGGCGGCCGCGTACAGCGACCAGGCGCGCCCGGCGAGCGGGCCGTAGCTTTCTTCAATGGCCTGCTTCAACTCAGTGGGTAGCAACGAGCCCGGAACCCGCTCGAGAGAATTGTTGCCCAGCAAGAGGGCGACGCGGTGCTCTTGTGCCGACGCGAACACCTTCGCGGGCGCCTGTGGAAATACGTGACCGTCGACCGTGATGCCCCCATTGGGCGCTGGTGCTTGGAGGTAGTTGGGTTCCGCGTTCAGGATGTCGACCGCCGAAACCGCGCGCAAATCCTGCAGCGATGGATCCACGGGAAGCTTCCAGCGCGCAGCCTGAGCCTCGCCGCGATGCTCGGCTTGGGCCAGCGTCAGCGGGTCACCAAGAAGAACCACGGCCCCGCTTTCACCGATGACCCGACGAAACAAGCCCTTTGATAGCGGTGATGTCATCAACACGCTGACATCCAGTGAGCCGGCCGATTCTCCAAAAATCGTCACGTTGCGTGGATTGCCGCCGAATTTGCTGATGTTGTCGCGCACCCATTTGAGAGCAGCGATCTGATCGAGAATGCCCTGATTGCCCGAAGCGTGGTGAGATGACTCGCGCGTCAGTAGCGGATGCGAAAAGAAACCAAAGACGCCGAGGCGATAATTCAGAGTCACCAGCACGACGCCGTGCCGGGCCAGGCTATCGCTGTCATGGATGGGCCGTGAGGCTGCGCCAGCGAAGTTGCCACCCCCCGGTATCCACACCATCACCGGCTTTCCCGACTTGCTGGGCCAGTCTGGCGTCCAGACGTTCAGATATAGACAGTCCTCTTTGGAAGTCTTCGCGATGTCTGGCAAAAGCTGCGGGGTCTGTGCGCAGGCCGGCCCAAAACTGGTCGCGGCGCGCACGCCCGGCCACGCTTTCACCGGCAACGGCTCGCGCCAGCGCAGCGCGCCCACAGGAGGCTGCGCATACGGTATTCCTTTGAAAACCGCCCCGCCGGCGGAGAGGAACGCGCCCTGAACGCGGCCACCGTCGACCGCAACGATCGGGCCGGAATCCGCAGCCCTCGCCGTAGTTGCACCGAGCAATATGCAGGCTAAGTAGATAAGCGTAGTCCGGCGCAGCAACAGGTAATGCAGCCCGATGATGGATGTTTCCCCGAGTATCTCTTCGGCCATGTCGACTCCTGAGGACTCCTTAGCACGCTTCGTCGAGGGTCTCATTCCAACGCGCAGCCGGGCGTACGGGGATCTTACGAGCTTCGGCTGTGGAATGTTCTGAGGCTGTATCTACGCGAAACAGCTACTTATGTGAGCGTAAGCGGTCGAAATATTCCACCACTCCACCGGAATAATCGTTTTCACATCAGATGGTTAGGCCAGTTTCGAACTCGGCCTGAAAATCCGCGTCTCGGCGTGACTCGAAAGCCCTTCTCATTCGATGTCTCCGTCGTCCTGGCGCCGCGGCGCCCCAGAACGCATCGATCGCATTCTTTCCTGCACCGGTGCGGTACAAGAACAAGAAGCCACCGATGATAATGAGGTTCTTGTAAGAGGCCTGCATGCTGCCCCGAATAGTCCCCCACCTTTCCCCAGCCGAAGATTAGAAAAAGCGTCGGGAGAAAAAGCCGGGTCGCGGGGATGACCGCGTCGTGAATGGCGCTTGCGTTGGGCAAACGCGCTCACGAATGCGCAGCGTGACGAATCATCGCTCGAGGTCTATTCTGCTGAAAAACCTCTCGGCCGCAAAGCCGGCTAGAGAGCGTTTCAACGAGCACCGCATCGGAATGGGAGTCATCAAATGAGCAGCGTACAAGTCGAGCAGAAGAGCTATGAGATGCCCCCGCGAGAGGGGATCAGCATCGCGCATTTTCTTACCGTCACCGACATCCAGCGGTCGGCTCGCTACTACGAGAAGGTCTTCGGCGCCCGCATTCTGAGCCTGGGTGACGGCAACGCGCCAGCGTACCTTCAGCTTGCGAACATCTGGATGATTCTGAACATAGGGGGCGGGCCGACCCCGGACAAGCCGACGGTAACGCTCAGCGTCCCCAACCCGAATCACATCAACAGCTTTCTGAATTTCCGCGTTGCGGATATTCAAGCGTGCTATGAATTATGGAGAAGTCGAGGAGCAGAGTTCCTCACGCAGCCGATTCCCAAGTACGGCGAGATCCGCTGCTACATCCGCGATCCTGACGGATATATTATCGAGGTCGGGCAGAGCACCGATATCAAGTACGGCTGAGGCTCGGCCGGGATAAGCCATCACCGCGACAATGTTCTGCGTCTGAGGCGGAAAGTGAGCGTCCGCTTCGCGGCATGTTCAGCGAAACTCTGAGGGTAGGGCCGCCGACGCGCCCTACAACGCAGGGTGTGAATAAGTCTCCGTAGGCGCGTTGGATCTCGATTGCCTGAAAAGCATACGCGCCAGCAACCAGGCAGCGATTGCGCCTGCGAACTGCGCGGCAATGAAGGCCGGCGCGTCGGCGGGTCGAATCCCAGAGAATGTGTTGCTCAATGAGCGCGCTATCGTGATGGCGGGGTTGGCGAAGGAGGTCGAGGCAGTAAACCAGTAAGCTGCTCCGATCCAAGCCGCGACCATCCATGGGGCATCGCGTGGTCGCTCGTGACCGAGTACGACGAGCAACAACCCGAAGGTCGCGACGAACTCAGCGAGCCATTGGGCACTTCCCATCCGCGTGTGCGCAGAACTCTGCAGTAGTGGCAGCTCGAACATCGCATGCGCCAGGATGGCACCCATACAGCAACCGGCGACTTGCGCCGCTGTATATCCCAGAGCCTCAGACCATGGCAGGCGTTTTTGCATCGCCATGACGAAACTGACTGCGGGGTTGAAATGCCCGCCGCTGATCGGCCCGAACAGAGCGATCAGCGCGGCGAGTACAGCGACGGTGGCACCGGTATTGGCCAATAGTGCGACCGCGGCATTTCCCGACGCCAACCGCTCAGCCATGATCCCCGAGCCAACTACGGTCGCGGCCAGAAGCAACGAGCCGAGAGCTTCGGCGACTAGGCGCCGGAGCATGACATCAGCTTGGCCCAACGGCGTCGGCCTTTCCAATTTCGGTGAGCCGCTGACGGAGTGTCATGCCCTCCAGCTTCCCGATGGGCAGGCACGCAAAGAGTTTGATACGGGCCTCCAGCGTTCGAAAGGCCGCCCAGAACGCTTTCTTCTTTTCCGTAGCGCTGCCTTCGACTGCCGCAGGGTCCGGTACGCCCCAATGCGCAGTCTCGGGATGACCCGGCCAATACGGGCAAACTTCACCCGCCGCGTTATCGCAGACGGTGAAGATGAAATGCATTTTGGGTGCCTGCGGCGCCGCGAATTCATCCCAGCTTTTGCTCCGCGCCTGCTCCGCGGGGATTCCGACCTCTTGGAGGAGTGCCAGCGCGTACGGGTTGACCATGCCGGTGGGATGGCTGCCGGCGCTGAAGGCGCGGAATCTGCCCTGTCCCCAGCGATTCATGAGCGCTTCGGCGAGAATGCTGCGCGCCGAGTTACCCGTGCACAGAAACAGCACGTTGTAGACCTCGTCAGCCACGGTTGGAATACAAGTGCTTAGCCACGCATATCGCGGTGGCGGAGCAGAGCGAGCGAAACTCGGCACTGTGCCGCAGGCTCTCAGGCACCGTGGCACGTTCGATCACCTCGTAGCCAAGCCGATGCAATAAGGCCTGCACGGTTTGAGTTCTCCTTTGCCAGATCATAGACGGAAGACTCGCTTTCTTTAGAAGCGCGGCCGCAGCGGTCAGATCCAAGGACTGGCCGCGTCTGATCGCTGGTCGAGCCGAGTCGGTCACGACCTACAGCAGCCAGAGCTGGATGCTTCTTTCGCCTTCGGCACGCAGCACGCGCTCGTGGCAGTGACGGCAGGAGTCGGAGTAAGTGAGGTGCCGTGATCAAATACTGGCGTGTCTTCTCCAAACACCGGGATGCGAGCGAGCGTGTGGAAACTCTCCCAGGCGATGCCCGTCGGATCGGTGACCCAATACTTGTCTGAGCGCGCGTAGCAACAAGCCTGTCCAGCTTCCTGAACCAGGCGGCCGTCGGCCGCCAGCAGCTGTGCACGCAGGGCGCGCAATTCCTCGCCCGAGTCGACTTGGAAGCCCAGATGATTAATCCCAACAGGCTGCCCGTGCTTTGAGATGGCGAAGTTCACCGGCGGATCCTCGAGCATCCACTTGGCGTAGTCCGCCTCTTCCAGGGAGGGCTTCAATCCAAACAAGATCGAATAGAACCGAATACTTTGCGCGAGATCATTGACCGACACGTGGATGTGAAAGCGTCTCATGCAGCTCTCCGAGCTTTGCGGGATTTAATGAGAACGCGGGCCGGTTGGCAGCTCGGCGCGCAGGTGTCCTCGCTCCGACCACAACAGTTTTCAGTGAGGTAGCCGACCAGTGCGTTCATGGCAGAGTAATCGGCGGCATAGAAGAGCTGGCGGCTGACGCGTCGTTGCGTGATAAGTCCCGCGCGCTGCAATGCCTGCACGTGGAACGTCAGCGAGGAAGGAACGAGACCTATGCGTTCGGCGATGGCGCCCGCCGGCAGGCCATCGGGCCCACGCTCGATCAACAAACGATACACCGCCAAGCGATGTTCGTGCGCCAGGGCGCCTAGCGCAGCAATCACGAGGGCCGTGTTCATGTCAATACGATAATACGAGGAAGATCGAAATGTCAATCATGACCAGCCTTGGCTTAAGTGGCTGGTGCGCTGAGCTGGCAGGCGAAGATTACGTTGAGCCGGTCGCGACGGGCCACCGTCGCGTAATCCGACAAAACATGCCTCCTCCGGCGGAGGGGTGGCGACACCTTCCTGTGGCACACCCATTGATCCCGGCGACGGGGTGCAGCCGTCTGAACATAGTAAAGATGCTGCCGCCTTACTCCTCTCGCGGCTACGTCGAGCCCACCAGTTTCTATCGTGCGGTCATCCAAACCATGAAGGCACCCGTTAGCGCATACGGGCCGTCCGCGGGCGCGACTAGCGGCGCCATCGGGTTCAAACTCCATAACGTGTGCATCCCGGTCGGAGAGATGTCTTCGACTGTCTTGGCTTCCGAATTGACGTAGATGACCCCGTTTGCCCAAGCCTGGACTCGTGGCAATCCTGGCCCCTTCCGCTGCGGAAGTGTCGTCTCCCACTTCACGCTCAGTGAGCGGGCGTCCACGTAAGTCAACGTCCAAGTCCGGCTGTCTTCTTTCACTTGGAAAATGGCTATGGCGGGACTTCCGTCAAAGGTCCCCGGGAACAACCCTACACCCGGCCCGCGCAGCCCCAGTTTCAAGGTCGGGCGCGGTTGATGTACCGGCGCCAGATTCGCGTCAAGAACTTCATCCAGTGTGCCCAGCTGTGACACCCTGAACACGCCTGCTCCCGGCACCCCGACGTACTCAGCGAACGCTTGAGGCTGCATTTCGCCACAATCGAACGCGCGGCACTCTTCGGTCAAAACGTCCGCGAGGTCTTCTTTGGAAACGAGTCGCTGAAGGCTTTTCGTCGACGAATCGAATTTCCACACGCCATAGCTATTGTAGGCAAAGACCAGCGGGGTTCCGTTGAAATCGACGACCGTGGGACTGCCGCAATCGGCTGGCAATGGCAGGCTGGTTACTTCCCCGGCGCGCAAGGAGACTTGGATGAAATCGAAAGCTCCGCCCAACTCGTTCTTTAAGAACGGCGGACGCGTCGGTGGCGCATGGAACACCGCAAAGGAGGCAAAGGTGTCCGTCAGTGCAATTGACCGCTCCACTCCCGAGTGCTTAGGAATCGCGTCTTTGGCAATCGGAAGCGAAAGCGTAGTTTGTTTAGAGGACTTGCTTATTACGTCCAACATCGTGGCTCCGTTCCCATCTTGCGACAGAAACGCCATCGCATCCTGCGAGTCGCCGTAGCTCACCACGAATCCGAGCTCAGCGATGCTTTGCACCGCGGCGTCGGCCGTCATGGCTACCAGTGAATAGTGCGATCCCTCGTGCGGCAACAGAAACCAGGCCTCCTGCGAGAACGCCAGGCTGGAAAGACATGCGCATGCCACCGCGCTAATACTCTTTGCGTATTTCGAATCAGGCATCCGATCTCTCCGCGGTCGCGTCGGAGCGAGTAACTATAAGCGCGCTGCCAACAGCCACTTGTCTGAACTCTCGGCCGCCAGCCCTTAGACCATCCTGTAGGTTCAACCTCCCTTAGGGAGGCGTCGCCGTCGCAGCCTGGGCGGCTGTCATCGCACTGTTGCGACCGTTCACCTGCGCTGTGACGTCGAAATACACGTCCTGTACACGGACCCCGTCCCACAGCGACACGCCATGCACGACATCGTAGTAGCGCCCGTTGCTGCCGCGTATTTCGACGTCGCGGCTCTTGAGTACGATGCGTTTGTCTCCGAGCACATCCGCCTCCTCATGCATCGTCATCACCGGGTAGGCCGTACTCTCGCTTCTGCCGCTACCGCCGTGTATCAGAGAATCCTTCAGGTCATCGGCGATGCGCGATTCAACGCGCGCCGCGTCGCCCTTCAGACAGTCGCTTCGCACGCGATGCGCGACAATGATCGTGTAGTCGATCTTCAATACTTCGTCGATCTTCTCTAGAGCCGTGACGCAGTCCTTGCCCTTGGCGGCCGCATGGGCCTGTTCCATGATCGGTGCGCTCGTGCGGCTTAACGGATCCCACTGCATTGTGAATGGATAGCTGGCGCGCAGAAGAGAGAAATCCACGGATTTGTCACCTGCCGCCGCGCTGACAGTCAGCGCGTCGTAAGTCGCCTGAGCCTTCTGACGCTGAGCGATCAACGCGGCGATCTGAGTTGTATCCGGAGCGCGGTCGCCGAGCGAGTGACGCTGGCAACCGCCGCTACTCCAGTTCGCGTCAAAGTGGTCGTTGGTAAATTTAATTCTGCCCGGATTACCGGCCTGGGTGGTGAAGGTGGCGTTACCATCCGCATCGATCGAACCCTTGATAGCTCTGACATCATTGCCCCGATTGTGCACGAGGCCTGACAATGTATCTCCCGACACCGTGATCGTCATGGTAGCGACGAAATTGCAGTTGGCCGAAGGGGGTATCTGTCCCATCCAGTTACCGTCGAAGCTTTCGCCCATCGCTGGCGCGGCCGGCAACGTCACCATGATGAATACGACCCCCAACAGCCTCCTCATGAGACGCTCCTCGAGACTCTGATCGTTATTCCGTTTCGTTGCCACACTGATAACTAAACTTCATCACCGTTGACCTTCGATCCTGAGGCTGAAGCTCATGCAGCTTCAGGGAGGCGCGGAAGTCATGGCGTCGGCCAGCGCCATGGCACTGCTCCGGCCCGTGACTTCTGTGGACACGTCGAAATAGACGTCCTGAAAATGGATCTCGTTGTTCCAGATCGACACGCCATGCACGACATCGTAAAAGCGTCCATTGCTGCCGCGGACCGCGACGTCGCGCGTCTTGATCACGATGCGCTTGTCTTTGAGGATGTCCGTCTCCTCATGCACTGTCATCACCGGATAGGCCGTAGTCTCGCTTTTGCCGTTACCGCCGCGTGTCAGCGAATCCATCAGGCCATCGGCGATGCGCGATTCGATACGCGCCGCATCGCCCTTCAGACAGTCGCTTCGCACGCGATGCGCGGCAATGATCGTGTAGTCGATCTTCAATACTTCGTCGATCTTCTCCAGAGCCGTGACGCAGTCCTTGCCCTTGGCGGCCGCATTAGCCTGCTCCATCAGCGGCGCGCTCGTCTTGCCGTAGACGTCCCATTGCTTGGTGAATGGATAGGAGGCGCGTAGGGCGGTAAAGTCGACCGCTCGGTCGCCCGCGGCCGCCTTCGCTGTCAGATCATCGTAGGTATCCTGGGCCTGCTTGCGCTGGGCGATCAGCGCCGCGGTCTGGGTCGCATCCGGTGCGCGATCGCCGAGCGAATGGCGCTGACAGTTGCCGCTATTCCAGTTCGCGTCGAAGTGGTCGGCGGTGAACTTAATCGTGCCGGAATAGTGAAATTCTGGCACCGTGAAGGTGGCGTTGCCATCCGCATCGACCGTGCCCGTAAAGGGTCTGACGTTGGCGAGATTGTGTACGACGCCCGACAAAGTATCTCCCGAAACCGTGATCGTCATCGTAGCGACCGCATGGCATCCGCCCGAGGGTGGAATCTGGCCAATCCAGTTACCATCGAAAGGCCCTGCGAGGGCGGTGTCGGTCACCACGGGCGCAAGGGTTAGCGTCAATAGCGCAAGGGTTCGCACGCAAGGGTTATCTAAAGTTCGATTTTTATGCTGCATCGCTGAGTTCTCTGCATGGACTCTTTCTTCGACAGGCACCATTAATCTCAAGGATGAGGCTCAAGCGTCAAGGATCACGGCATCGAGGATGCCAAGGTGTCAATGGCGGCCATCCGGCTCTTACGCCCATTCACAAAGCTGCTGACGTCGAAATAGACAGTCTTTACGCTCTCGCCGTCACGGGCCGAAGTACCCTGAATCTCGTCGTAGAGATGACCGTTACTTCCACGGACCTGTGTCTGCCGGAGCTTGAGAACAAGGTGGCGGTTGGCGAGAACGTCCATTTCTTCGCGCTGCGTCATTACAACGTAGGCGGTGCTTTCGGTATTGCCATCGCCGCTGTCCATCAGGGAATGAATAAGGCCATCGGCGATATCGGCTTCGATCGTCGACGCCGACTGCTGACCAGTGGCGGCAAGGCAATCACTGCGCAGCGCGTGTGCGGCGTCAATCGTGAAGTCGAGCTTCAAGATTTCGTCGAGTTTCTCCATCGCTGTCGCGCAATCCTTGCCCTTCGACGCGGCGACGGCTTGGTCCAGCAGGGCGGCGGTCTTGTTGCCATAAGGGTCCCATTGATCCGTATAGGGATAAAAAGAGCGTAGAACGGTGAAGTCGACTGCGTGATCACCGGCACTCGCCCTCCTGGTCAGCTCGGTGAATCTGGACTGAAACTGCTTACGCTGTGCATAGGCTGCCGCGGCCTCGGCGCTAGTCAGAGCGCGATCGCCGAGAGCGTGCCGACTGCAAGCGCTCTCGTTCCAATTGGCATCGAAATGATCCGTCGTGAACTTGATGGTGCCGGCTGATCGCGGATACACCAGAAAGGTACCATTTCCGTCCGCATCGATCTTTCCACTGAAGGCTTCCGTATGCTCTGGGTTGCGCGTTTCTCCTTGAAACGAGTTGCCAGACATCGTGAGTGTCATGATCGATGTCCCGTTGCAGTTGCCCTGGGGCGGTATCAGCGCGACCCAATTGCCATCGAAAACGCTCGCCATGGCTGACTCGCAGGTGCCGACGAGCGCCAGGACTGTCACGATCAGTATTGTCAGTGCGCGCACGGCAAAACTCCCCTACTTTGTTTTCTGCTCCGGGCCATGTCGCTACGGCGGTGTCTTTGAACCTCGAGTCAATGCGCCTGACGATATGTTCCGACGGCGAAGACCTCTGCGACGGGTCTCTCAATCGAACGTATATAAAAGGTTTGGCCGGCGTGAACGATGGTTGATGCCGGAACGTACGGGCGGGGCGGGGTATATACAGGATCCAGGAGTGCTCTTGGATTGTAGGAAACGTCGTCGTTGCGCTCTTGCGAGGCGCCCCCGGACTCAGGGATGTGCTGCGCTGGGTGAATAACGCGGACCACCCTCGCGTGGGTGGCGTCGGCAGTACCGGCGGGCAATCTCAACAACGCGGAGGTTTTTGCGTCTGCCTTTACAGGCGATGCTTTCTCCGGCGAAGCGATCGACGGGATCGGATCTACGGCCGCTTTGGCACTTGCAAAAGTAAGGCCTACCAATGCCACAGTTCCAACGACGAGCACTCGAAATGACAAACTCAGATTCTGGCTCGGTGCCTCGCAGAGGATACGTTCGACGCGTTGTTGTATGAAGGGGCCCTTGGCCATCGCGACGATCGAAGGGCAACGCTGCGCGCGGCGCGCGACCTCGAGCAGTATTTCGGCGTACGTGATCCGGTCATTGAGACGGTGGATGGCCGCCTCGTCGCTGGCCGTTTCGGCCAGCTCGGCCAGCTTTGATTGCAACCACCAGGCGAACGGGCTAAACCAGAAGAAGGCGCAATGGACTGAGGCGGCCAGCTGCACGAAGAAGTCTCCTCGAGCGATGTGCGCTGCTTCATGGGCGAGGACCGCTTCGCGCTTAGCCGCGCTCCAATCGGGGAAATCGGCAGGAAGCAGAATGACTCGGCCCAGTGACGCGGGGCTCCTGAGCGCCGCATTGGCACGGATCTGGAAGCCTTTGCCCCAATCGGCTTCGACCGGTACGGCGCGCAGATACAGCCGCACGGTCAGTAGCAGTCCGAGGGCTAGGCGGCCCAAGCAGATCACAAGCCCCAGCCCATAGGTTCCCAGCAGACACGTCTGGCCATAGCGGGCGAGCCAGAGATGCGTCAGGGAAGTGTTATCTGCGCCTGTCAAGCGTAGGACAGACACGGGTTGCGTCGACATAGCAGCCATATGCGGAACGGCCACGACCAACCCCGGCAGGTAGTGGATCAGTAGTGGCATTGATAGGGCGACAATCAGCACAACGATCCAGATGATTGTCTCGGTGCCGGCGTCGCGCATGCGGAGCAACTTCAGCAACGACCACACTAGGAGCCCAAAGAGGAGCGATCGCAGTGCCGAATCGAGCAGCAGCATTATTTCTTCCGTCCTCTGGCCCGGGCGATTTTTTCCGAAAGCGCCTGCAGTTGCTTTGGGCTGAGCGCGGCATTGTCCACCATGCCGGTCAGGACTTCCTCGAGCGAACCATTGCAGAACCAATCAACGATGCGCTGCACTGCCTTGGCCGCGACCGCGCCGCGCGCTTCGGCGGGCACGAAGTGGAAGGTGCGGCCCTCGACCTTGTGGGTTACATAACCTTTGTTTTCCAAGCGCCGAAGCACAGTACGAACGGTGGCTTCTTTCAGCGGGCGGGTGAGCCCTTCGCGTACCTTCTCGGCGGTAATGCTGCCGCGAGCCCACACGAGTTGCATCACTTCGTGCTCGAGTTCGCCCAGGGCGGGAAGGTCGCCGTTCAAGGTCTTCTCCGTTAGTGTTACCGATGGTAACATACGGTGGCGATCGGTCAAGCAATAGGGCAGTCGCTATGAAACGTGACATATTCCTAATAGCCGCGATTCTCACTCTGCCAATCCACGCGGATGCAGAAATCTACAAACTCGCTGTCCCTTCCGATCAAGGATTAAAACTTTACTGGTGGCCTATCTTACCGACGATTTCCGGGTGGCAGCATGACGAGGGCGCTAGCCGGGCCAACAGTGTCAACGCACTGGTTCCGACAGGACAGGCGTTTTCCAGCGCTCCGGCGGTCATTTATGCGAAGGCCATCTATAAGCCGCGTGCCCCACAGACGAAATCACTCGAGCAGGTTATTTCCAATGACCGAGCCGAATTCGAGGCGCGTGTCCCAGGGGTAAAAATCGAGGAACTACCGTTGGTACACGATGGTGACGGGAAGTCAATTCGTTGCCTCTCATTTAATCCCCCTGGAAAAGGCAACTGGGAAATAGTGGCGTATAGCGAGGAAGGGGACTATTACCTCTTATTCACTGTAAGCGCTCGGACAAAGGAGGCGCTGCAGGATGCACGCGCGGCGTTCGAGAGGCTTGTGTCTCACTACACGGAGCGGCACTAATCAGTGGGGCGTGCCTCGATTTTGAACCCGTCGTCAAACTTTTCACCCCGGATGGTCTGGCCACCTGGCCCCGCTGCTTGCGAACGGCCGAAACCATGCGCGGATCTTCAGCGAGCATTTGCGGCTCTGCCGTAGCAGCGAAACGCCCGCCACAAGGGTGAGGGGTTCGGTAACGCACAGACGAGCGGCCACTTAATACGCATTCATCGTATTTCAGGTGCGTCTGGCCGACGCTGTACAAGACGGTCGCAGTCTTCAGGATGTTTTTCTTCCGCGACGACGACGGCAATCGCTTTCTGATTGTCGATGGGAGCTAAGTCATTCCCACGGACCAGCACGTGTGTCCTGGCCGGCCTAGTCGCGGGCCAGGCACCAGCCGTCGCCGCGCAGCCAGCAGCGCTCTTCCGGCACCGCTTCGTCCCGAACCAGACGAGTGACCGTGTTCCAACCGCCCTTGTTGAGGGCAGCAGCCAGCGCGGCTTCCGACGCCTGGTCGCGCGCGCCCTCTGCTGGAATGATGGCAGTCGGAAGTAGCCCGTGGGCTTCAAACCGCGCCTCCCGGCGTTGAATTCGAAAAAATACACCCGATCGCATCGCTATCATCGGATCGAAGGACGTTGAACTGACGGATCGGAAGTTCTCGTCCGTCGTTAGGGGTAGGATCAATCGGCCGCCGTCGGATAGACCATCGAGCCAGGCGCCCGCGGGATGCGTGACACCCGCATTCACGTAGATGACATCAGCGGCATCAAAGCGCACGGTTGAACCATCGCCCTCAAGAACACGCACATTCAAGCTGCCCGATAGGCATTTGCGGGCGCGTACGGCGAGCGTCGTGTCAAACTCAATGGCCGTGACCTTGCCGGTTGGCCCCACGAGGTGAGCCATGATCGCGGTGTAGTATCCGGTGCCCGCACCCACGTGAACGACGTGTTCGCCTGGTTTGATCTGGGCGGCTGCGATCAGCTTCGCATGAAGCGAGGGCTGTCCATTATTAATGCCGCGCTCCGGGATGAGCCCGATGACCTGGTCTATATAGACGTAGATGGGATCTGCGTCGGGACTGGCGATGTACGCATCACTCGGGACCCTAAACAGCTGCCAGGGACCAGGGCCCAGGAAATCCTCCCGTGCAACCTCGGCGAATGCAGTCTCGATACGAGGATCGCTTATCCGCGCCGCGGCCAGGATCTGCTTTGCGTACGTGCGACGTACGATCGCCAATTCTGCCTGTCGGTCCATAGAATCCTCTGGTATGCAAAGACAATGGGGCAGCCTGGTCTTAAGAGCTCTCACCCTGTGTATGCGCTGGGCACGCCGGTTCACGGACAACAATTGAAAATACTTCTCCGAGGCTGTCCGTACCTTTGCGGCTCATGCGCATATATGTATGAGAAGAGTCGCGAGATCCATGCATAGACCACAAATGTCCGACGTCCAGGTCGAAAGCACCCCGGCTGCTCGAGCGCTGGCGCTCAAGCTGGTAACCGAGGCGGATCTGCTGCGACTCAAGGTCATTGCCCGGTTGCACGCCCGAGGCTTGCCACCGCACATCGACTGGAGCGACCTTCTGCAAGAGGCCTTCGCGCGCATGCTTGATGGTTCGCGCCAGCGACCCGATGATGTGCCGCTGATAGCCTTCCTGGCCGGCGTCATGCGCAGCCTCAAGGCGGAGCATTGGCGGCGCGCGCACAGAGAATCCAGGCAGTTGCCCAAGCTGCTGGCGGAGCTGCTGGAAAGCACGGATTCCAAAGGCGACGAGGCGTGCGACCCATCGCCCGACCCTGAGCGTCGTCTCATTGCAACGCAGGAACTGGCCCTGATCGATCAGCTATTCGCGGATGACGGCCGGGCGCTGCAGGTCATTCTCGGGCTTGCAGATGGGCGCTCACCGGAGGAGATCTGTGCGAGTTACGACATGTTAAAGACGGACTATGATTCGACGCGCAAGCGAATCCGCCGCGTCCTGCTCCGAGAAGGACTGAGGTTACCGCAGCCATGAAAAGCACACCCCCGGAACTGGCGCTTGAGCGGATTCTGATCGCACTAGAGCGCGATGTTATTGATGCCACCGAGGAGGAACTTATGACGGCGGCGCGAGAACTGGGCATGAATCCGTCAATGAAGGGTTCAGCCGCTTTCTTTGGCGTCACCGAGGCCATCCGAGCAAAGGTCCATTCCTTGCTAGCAGCGCTCACACCACAAGAGGCAAAGGCCCTCCGCGCTCAGTTTGGGATTGATGAGGCGGGACGAGCTCCTGACGAGGAAGAGGTCATACTGCGCGCTCTGGCTCGCGACCTCGGAGTATTGCAGAAGAAGCAGTGACTGGCTGAGTGCTGCCAGACAATTCGCTGCCTGTTGCCATTCGCGACACGACCTGCAATCGCGCTGTGCTGCGGGTCGGTGGGCATATCAGCCGCCGCTCAATGCGCAGATTAGGTGCACTCGATCGCTCGCTCGCAGCGGCTCATCGAGCGTCTTCACCTCATTGTGATTGACGAAGATGCGAATGTGCGGGCGGATGCGATCCTGTTCATCGATCATTCGAAAGCGAATACCGGGATGAGCGCGCTCGAGATCGGCGAGCAGCTCACCGACCGTTGCACCGGCGGCCGACACCTCGGCGGCACCGGCCGTGTAGGAGCGCAGCGGCGAGGCGACCCGGACGGAATTCGAGGATCCTAGGCCCATGCGCGCACTCAGATAGCGTAGGTCACGCAGTAGATCTCCGGCAGGTGACGAATGAGGCACCGCCAGGAATCGCCCTCGTTGCTGCTGGTCCAGACCTCGCCCTGCGTGGTGCCAAAGTACAAGCCGACTCGCGAGCTCGCATCGGCACACATGGCCTGGCGCAAAACCGTGAACCAGGCATGCGTACGCGGCAGTCCCCGGTCAAGGCGATGCCAGCTCTTTCCGGCGTTGCGGCTGCGGTACACGGCCGGCTTGCCGCCCGGTGCAGTGCGCGGCCAGACCTCGGTGCCGTCCATAGGGAATACCCAGACCGTATCGGCATCCTGCGGATGCGCCACGATTGGGAAGCCGATATCGCCGATCCTCTTCGGCATTGCGCTGCCGATTCGTACCCACCGGCGCGCGGGGCGATCGAGGCGATAGCAGCCACAGTGATTCTGCTGGTAGAGCCGGTCGGGCTGGAGCGGGTGCTGTATCAGGCAGTGCGGATCGTGCCCGTAGGCCGCGTTCGGGTCCGGCAGAAAATCGGCCGCCACGCCTTCGTTGAGCGGCGCCCAATCGGCGCCGCCGTCGGTGGATTCGAACACGCCGCCAATCGATATAGCCAAATACATGTGCCGCGCATCGCGCGGATCGATACGAATCGAATGCAACAGTTCACCGTCTGGGGTGCGCAGGCCCGCCGCCCATTTCGGGTTCATCGGATGATCGTTGAACCCCGATACCGAGGACCAATGCGCGCCGTGATCTTCCGAGCGAAACAATCCTGCAGGAGCAGTGCCGGCGTACCACACGCCGGGTTCGGAGGCGTGTCCGGGCGTGAGCCAGAATACACGCTCGGCTGCCCGGGGATTCTCGCCCTCGCGCGCCTTGCGGAACGCGGGGGGCACCGCTGCCTCTGTCCAGTGGCGGCCGCCATCCTCGGATCTATAGACGGTCGGTCCCAAATGCCCAGTCTTCGCGGCCATCGTCAGCCTGCGCGGCTCGCGCGGATCCTGGACTACGTGGTGCACAATGTGGCCAAGGAATAGCGGGCCGAGCAGCCTCCACGCCCGCCGCCGTTCGTCGGGGCGCAGCGCAAAGAGTCCCTTCCGGGTGCCGATCCATACGGTGCCGGCCATGGCCTCATACCCTGCTGTAGCGCGCTGTCGATTGCCGGGTATTGTAGCCCGGTAGAGCTGCATCGATACGCATCGACCTATTGCACGCAGGTGATTATTGTTAGCGATGCTCTCCCAGGACATCCCCGAATAGCGCTGGTAAAGATTTCCAGAGCCATCAGTGGCGCCCGCATTGCGTCTATAATCGAAGCCGGCGCTGGCGCCGAGCCCAGCCGGCCTTGCGCCTCGGTAGTACGGCGGAGGACTTTCAATGTGCACGCACACTTGGCGAGCGCGGCTACGTGCGGCGCTCCTGGGCGCACTGAGTGCAGCGGCCACAGGGCTGCTCGGCGCGACCAGCGCCCTGGCGGCCGGGTCCGGCCAGGCCCGGTCTGCGCCATCCGGAGTGGAGCGGCCATCCGGGTCATCCGTCCGGGGTGGCCCAGGAGAGTTCCGACCGTCCAATGGGAATCTGCGTGGTGTGGCGCGCCGCTTCTACGCTCCCAGCTCGAGCTACTGGACCCATGTGCTGCCGACCACGCCGATCTATGCGATCGCCACCCGTCCCGGACGCATCGGCATGATCGTCGCCCCCGTCATGATCAACGGCAATGGACCATTCCGCTTTATGCTCGATACAGGGGCCAACCGCACGGTGCTCGCCAGCGGCACGGTCGCGAAGCTGGCGCTCGAGTCCTCTCCTAATGACCGCATTCAGGTACGCGGGGTCAGTGGCCTCACCGCCGTACCCCTCGTGCATGTGGCTTCCGTGGCCAGCGGCACGCTGCAGATCCACGATCTGAGCGCCCCGGTATTGTCCGGACCGGTGCTTGAGGGCATCGACGGCATCCTCGGCGTGGACGGATTTGCCGGTATGCGTCTGACGGCCGACTTCGTACGCGATCGGGTGGTCATCAGCTCCTCCTCCGACGCCTCGCCATCGGCGCTCTATGCCCTGCATGGGCGATTCGTCTCGCAGCAGCTGCTGCTCGTGCAGGGCCGCATCAACGGTATCTCTACGGCAGCCGTGATCGATACTGGTACGACCCGCACGCTCGGCAATCAGGCGTTGCTTGCAGCGCTCACACATGCTTACCCCACAGCCACCGCTCCCGCCCCCGCCAAGGAGGGGGTGGTCGATGCAACCGACACCGCCCAACCGGGCAGCGAGCGCCGCATTCCGACGCTGCAGTTCGGCACAGCCGGCATCAAAAACCTCCAGGTGATCTTCGGGGACTACGAGCTGTTCAAGACCTGGGGTCTACAAGACAAGCCAGCGTTGCTCCTGGGCATGGACGTGCTGGGAACGCTCGCGTACTTCAGCATCGATTACCACCGGGCCGAACTGCAATTGCTGCCCTGGCCTGCGGGCAACGGCTGATCAGCGGACACGTGCCAAGCTACCACGGCGCTTAATGCGTGGTCTGATTCCATAATTGATCCCACCATTGCGGCGCACGTGACT
>JBEKUL010000031.1:0-31230 GCA_049515055.1 Steroidobacteraceae bacterium
GCGCGCGCCGCTGGCATCGAATTGGGGCTCGACCTCGCTCGGGCTGATGAATTGCCGGCGCCCATCGGCTCCAGCGCGGTAATAGATCTGGTTGAGCACCATGCCCTGCGTGAGCAGATTGGCGAAGGGCTCGGATATGTGCACCAGCTTCAGGTCGCGCATGACGCGGGTCCAGAAGCGCGAGTACAGCAGATGCAGAATCGCGTGCTCGATGCCGCCGATATACTGATCCACCGGTAGCCAGTAGTCGGCGCGCTGATCCACTGGCGCCTGCCTCTGCCCGGCGCTTGCATAGCGCAGGAAATACCAGGACGAGTCGACGAACGTGTCCATGGTGTCGGTCTCGCGACGCGCGGGGCCGGCGCAGCTGGGACAGGAGCACTCGACGAACTCGCGGCAGCGCGCGAGCGGATTGCCGCTGCCCTCGGGCAACAGCACCGGCAGCTGCGCATCGGGCACGGCCACCACGCCGCAGCGCTCGCAGTGGATCAACGGAATCGGACAGCCCCAGTAGCGCTGACGCGAGATGCCCCAGTCGCGCAGCCGCCAATGCACGCGCCTGGCGCCAAGACCTGCGCGCTCCAATGCGGCAGCAATCGCATCGATCGCGGCCGCCGAAGTCAGGCCGCTGAACTCGCCGGAGTCCACCAATATGCCCTCGAGCGCGTACTGCGGCTGCCAGTCGCTGCCGACCACGCGATAGCTTGCGTTCGCCGGTCGGACGACCGTACGGATCGGGATTGCGTAGCGCTGCGCGAAGGCGAAATCGCGCTCATCGTGCGCCGGTACGCCCATGACCGCACCCTCGCCGTAGGTCATGAGCACATAGTTGGCGACCCAAATCGCAATGTTCTCGCCGCTCAGCGGATGGCGCACATGCAGGCCGGTAGCAATGCCGCGCTTCTCGGCGCTGGCGAGCTGCGCCTCGGTCGTGCTGCCGCGGCGGCACTCGACGATGAATGCGGCGAGCGCCGGGTCGCGCGCCGCGGCCGCGGCCGCCAGCGGATGCTCGGGCGAGATCGCCGTGAAGGTCACGCCGAAGAGCGTGTCGGCTCGAGTCGTGAATACTTTGAGCGCACCGTCGCTGCCCAACAGCGCACAGGTGTCGGCGGCATACGGAAAGGCAAGCTCGACGCCCTCGCTGCGACCGATCCAGTTGGCCTGCATCACGCGCACGCGCTCGGGCCAGCCGGGCAAATCATCCAGCGCCGCCAGCAACTCCTCCGCATAGTCGGTGATACGCAGGTAGTACATCGGGATTTCGCGCTTCTCGACCAGCGCACCGGTGCGCCAGCCGCGGCCATCGATGACCTGTTCGTTTGCCAGCACGGTCTGGTCGACCGGATCCCAGTTCACGACTCCGGTTTTTTTATAGGCGATGCCCCGCTCGAGCATGCGCAGGAACAGCCATTGATTCCAGTGATAGTAATCCGGGTCGCAGGTCGCCAGCTCGCGCGTCCAGTCGATCGCGAAGCCCAGCGCGCGCAATTGCGAGCGCATGGTGGCAATGTTCTCGCGTGTCCAGATCGCAGGCGGCACGCCATTGGCGATCGCAGCATTTTCCGCGGGCAGCCCGAAGGCGTCCCAACCCATCGGCTGCAGCACAGTGCGGCCTTGCATGCGCATGAAACGCGCCAGCACGTCCCCGATCGTGTAGTTGCGCACGTGGCCCATGTGCAGCCGCCCTGAAGGGTACGGGAACATGGACAGGCAGTAATATTTCTCGCGCCCGCTGTTCTCGCGGGCTACGAAGCAATCGTGGGCGTCCCAATACAGCTGCGCCGCGCGCTCGACCGCCGCGGCCTCGTAGCGTTCCTGCATGCCCTAAGAATACACGCCGCGGCAACCCCTACTGCAATGTGATCGTGATGATCGACTGCTGATCATCGCGCTGGACGAGCAAAGTGGCCGAGCGCCCGGCATTCTTGACTGCCGCCTGAAAGTCCTCCACGCCGCCGGGGGACTGGCGATTGATGCTCAGAATCACATCGCCGCTGCGAATGCCGGCTTCCGCGGCGACGCCTTTGGCATCGACCACTACGATGTTGCCGCGCGTCTTGAGCTGGCTCTTTTCCTGCGCGCTCAGCGCACGCACCGACAGGCCGATGCGATTGATGACGGCCGACTCGCCCTCAGCGCCGCCGCTGCGCCGATTGCTGGCGGTGGCATTCTTCTCCTTGAACTCCTCGACCGTGACGCTGATGCGTTTGCTCTGCTTGTCGCGCCAGATCTCGAGTTGCGCCACCTGACCGGGCTTGATCTGCGCGATCATGAGCGGCAGCTGCTCGGAGGTGTCGATCGGGGTGCCGTTGACGCTCAGGATTATGTCCAGCGGCTCGATGCCTGCCTTGTCAGCCGGACCGCCAGGCTCGACCGAGGCCACGGCCGCGCCGCGCGGGCGGTCCAGACCAAAGTTCTCGGCCGTCGCCGCGGTGACTTCCTGGATCGTCACACCAATGCGGCCACGGCTCACATGGCCGCTCTTGATCAGCTGCTCGGCGACGTTGTTGGCCACATCGATTGGAATGGCGAACGAGATGCCCTCATAGCCGCCGCTGCGGCTGTAGATCTGCGAATTGATACCCACCACATCGCCGTCGAGATTGAACAATGGACCGCCGGAGTTGCCCGGATTGACCGCCACGTCGGTCTGGATGAAGGGCACGTAGTTGTTGCCGCCGTCGCTATAATTGGTGCGTGCGGTAGCGCTGACGATGCCGGCGGTGGCGCTGTTCTCAAAGCCGAACGGCGAGCCAATCGCGAGCACCCATTGTCCGGGTCGCAGCTTGTTCGAGTCGCCGAGGCGCACCACCGGCAGGCTGCCCTTGGCATTGATCTTGATGACCGCCACGTCGGTGCGCTCATCCACGCCGATCACCTTGGCATCGAACTCGCGCCGGTCCGTGAGTTTGACCGTGATCTTGGACGCATTACTGACCACATGTGCGTTGGTCAGAATGTAGCCGTCAGCGCTGACGATGAAGCCGGAACCGATGCCGCGCACCGGCGCAAAATTATGCGGCTGCGGTGCCACGCGCGGGATGCCGAAATGGCGAAAGAAATCGCCGAATGGATCCTCCGAATCCCCGTCCTCGTCGTTATTGCTGGAATTGCTAGTGGCTCTCTCGACCACCGTGACGTTGACCACCGCCGGCCCGACCTGCGCGACCAGGTCCGCGAAATCAGGCAGCCCGCGGTTGGCCGCCGCCGTGGCGGCAGGGGTCGGGGCAACCGTAGCCGTCGGCACCATGGCCGGCTTGGGCTGATCCCCCGCCGGGGCGGCGGTCGAGGATTGCGGCGAGCAGGCCGCGAACAAGGTAATGAAAGCAATGGCGCCCAGCAGCCGTGGGCCCATATCCTGATGCAACATGGCTGGTCGACTCCGATCCTGGAAATACTGCTGCATCATAGACCGGGAAGCCGCGTTAGGGTTCAGGATCCCGGTCAGAGGGGCCGCCAGTGGCGCTGACGGGACGAATGCGTCGCAGCACGGCCCACAGCGCTCCCACCAATGCCAGGCCCACGGGCAGCGTATTGCCGAAGCGCGCGTAGGGCGGCAGCCCGGCCCGAGGCTGCACGCTGCCGCGCAGGATCACGCTTTTGAACTCTTCGGCCTGCGCCGCGATCTGACCGCGCGGCCCGATCAGTGCCGAGATGCCGTCATTGGCCGCCCGCACCAGCGGGCGCTGGGCCTCGATGGCGCGCATGCGCGCGATCTGGAAGTGCTGATAGCGCGCCCATGAACGCCCGAACCAGGCATCGTTGGTGACATTGACCAGCACGCGCGCGCGCACCAGTGCGGGCAGATCCGCATCGCCGTAGGCATCCTCGTAGCAGATGCTCAGCGCGAGGCTGGTGCCGGCGGCGCTGACCGCCGGCTGATCGGCCGCACCGGCAGCAAAATCCGAATAGGGCAGACTCATGATGCGCAGCCACGAGCGCACCCACGCCGGCACCGGAAAGTATTCGGCGAATGGCACCAGGTGATGCTTGTCGTAGAAGCGCACGCGATCCGACAACGTCATGATCGAGTTGTAATAGTTATCGTCGGCATCGGCGCGCACGATACCCATGACGATATCCGAGCCGTGCAGCCGCGCGCGCGAATACAGCGAACCCAGATACTGCGGCACCTCGTTGGCCAGTTGTGGCAGCGCCGCTTCCGGCCAGACGATCAACTGCGCGCCCAGCGCCTGCTCATTCAGGTGTGTATAGAGCTCGCGTGTAGGCTCGACGTTATCGGCCTGCCATTTCAGGTCCTGCGGAATGGCTCCCTGCAGGATCGCTACGCTGATGGGCGGGCCGCTCGGCTGCGTCCAGTTGATGCGTCCGAGCAGCGCGCCCAGCGGCCAAGGCAGCACCAGCAGCGCGGCGGCCAGCGCGCGCAGTCGCGGCGGGCCGCGCCACAGCGCCAGCAGCGCACCGCTGCCCAGCAGCAGCAGCCCCGAGACACCATAGGCGCCAAGGATCAGCGCGAAGCCGCGCAGGGGCGTATCGGTTTGCGACACTCCCAACGACAGCCACGGAAAGCCCGACAGAAACCAGCCACGCCACCATTCCACCAGCAGCCACAATGCGGGCAGGCCCACCAGGTAGCGCAACGCGCCGCCCGGGGGCAGACAGCGCACGACGAGGTAACCGAGCAGCGCGTGATAGGCCGCCATGATGCCCACGAGCGCGAGCACCACCGCGGCGGTCAGCCACAGCGGCGCGCCGCCAAAGCCGTGAACGCTGATATACAGCCAGGAAGTGCCCAACCCAAAGGTGCCGGCGCCGAAACAAAAGCCGCTCCAGGCCGCCCGCCGCGCGGTGCTGCCCTCCCAGAGCCACATGAGCAGCGCCGGACACAGAATCGCCAGGGGCCAGATGGCGAGCGGCGCGAAGGCGCAGGCGAGCAGCGCCCCGCCGGCGAGCGCGGTGCTGTAGGTCAAAGCCCCCGTCAGACGTGCATTCACTCCGCGGGTACCGCCGCCTGGAACTGCGGCGGTATCGTCACGCGCAGGCTATCGATGCGACGACGATCGGTGCGCACGACGCGAAACTCGAAGACCCCGAGCATGACCGCCTCACCGCGCCGCGGCATGCGTCCGAGCTGCTGCATGACCAGCCCCGCGACGGTATCGAAGCCGTTCGCCGGCAGCTCGGCGTTGAAATATTGGTTGAACTCATCGATGCGGGTACTGCCGCGAACGCTGAACTGTCGCTCGCCCTCGCGGCGAATGTTCTGATCATCCTCAACGTCGAATTCATCATCAATATCACCGACGATTTGCTCGATCACGTCCTCGATGGTCACCAGGCCGGCGATGCCGCTGTATTCATCGACCACGATCGCCATGTGATTGCGGCTGTCGCGAAACTCGCGCAGCAATACATTGAGCCGCTTCGACTCCGGCACGAACATGGCTGGGCGCAGATACTCGCGCATATCGAATTTGGCGGGTTTCGCCTCGGCGAAAAATCGCAGCAGGTCCTTGGCCAGCAGGATGCCGGCCACATCATCGCGCTCGCCCTCCAGCACGGGGAAGCGCGAGTGCCGCGACTCGAGCACCGCCGGCAGGATGCGCGCGATCGGATCCTCGCGGCGCACACAGATCATCTGCGTGCGCGGGATCATGATATCGCGCACCTGCAGATCCGACATCGCCAGTGCGCCCTCGAGCATTGCGAAGGCTTCGGCGTCCAGTACGCCGCGCTGCTGCGATTCGGCGAGCATCTCCACGAGCTGCGCACGATCCTTGACACCGGCGGCCAATGTGCGCGTGAAGGCCGAGCGCCAGCGCCCGCTCGAGCCCGTGTGGCTATCCTTGTCCTTAGCCATGCGCGCCCGCGAGGCTCACGGCGCGCTGCGCCGTCGGGCTGCGACGTAGGGGTTCGCGAAACCCAGACGGCGCAATGTGCGTATCTCGCGTCGCTCCATGCGCTGCGCTGCCGCCGGCCGCTCGTGATCGTAGCCGATCAGGTGCAATGTGCCGTGCACGACCAGATGCGCCCAGTGCGCGCGCGCACTCTTGCTCTGCGCCCGTGCCTCGGCCCGCAGTACCGCCGGGCAGATCACGAGCTCGCCGAGCACTGAGCCGCGCGCGCCGATATGAGTGGCCGCCGGGAACGACAGGACATTGGTTGCATGATCCAGGCCGCGATAGCGCGCGTTCAATGCGCGGCAGCGTACGCGCCCCGCCAGCAGCACCGATAACTCGCGTCCCGCGCCGGCGCGCCCGAGCGCCGCGCTCGCCCAACGATGCAATTGCGCCGCGTGCGGCAGCCAGCCACTGCGCACCGCGCGCCGCACGCTCAGCGCCAGCGGCTGCAGCTGCTGCAGCGGCGTCGCGCGCCGCTTCGCGCTCGCGCGCCTGCTCACGGGCCCTCGGCGCGATCGTGCGATTCATAAGCCTGCACGATTCGCTGGACCAGCGGGTGACGCACCACATCGCCAGCGTCGAACAATGTGAAGGCCACGCCGGCGACGCCGCGCAGAATCAGCAGCGCATGCTGCAGGCCCGACATGCGCCCACTCGGCAGATCCGTTTGCGTCAGATCGCCGGTCACGACTGCGCGTGAGCCGAAGCCGATGCGCGTCAGGAACATCTTCATCTGCTCGATGGTGCTGTTCTGCGCTTCATCCAGAATGATAAAGGATTCATTCAGCGAGCGGCCGCGCATGAAGGCCAGCGGTGCGACCTCGATCGCATTGCGCTCGATGAAGCGCGCCACGCGGTCGTAGCCCATCATTTCATACAGTGCGTCGTACATCGGCCGCAGATACGGATCGACCTTCTGCGCCATGTCGCCGGGCAGGAAGCCGAGCCGTTCCCCGGCCTCCACGGCCGGCCGCACCAGCACGATGCGGCGCACGCGTTCACCCAGCAGCGCCTCGACCGCGCAGGCGACTGCCAGATAGGTCTTGCCCGTGCCCGCCGGGCCGATGCCGAAGCTCAGGTCGTGCTGGCGGATGTGCGCAAGGTATTCGCGCTGGTGCACGCCGCGCGCACGAACCGTCTCGCGCCGGGCCCCAGAGCCGGATTCCGATTCACTCCCCGCCCCGCGCGGCTGCCGCACCGCGACGATGCTCACGCTGTCTGCCTTATCATCCGCGCCGCTACCGCTCGCATGCTCGATCAGACACAGATGCACCTGTTCGGTCGTGAGCTCGTGGTGGCGGGCCTGGGCGAACAGGTCCTTGAGCACGAGCTCGGTGGAGGCAGCACGTGCGCCGTGCACTCGAAAGGCATGGCCGCGGCGGCGGATCTGCACGCCCAGGCGTGATTCGACCAGCCGCAGATTCGCATCGAGCGGACCGCACAGGCTCGCCAGACGCGAGTTGTCCGCGGGCTCGAGAGCAAATTCGTGTGCAGCGGCGGCGCCCGGGGTCACGCGGCTTCAGGCTCCTGCCATACGCCGGGCTGGGGCTGCCGATGCCAGTGCGGTCGCCGTTGCCGCGGCCGCTGGCGCCGGGTACCTGCCGCGCAGCGAATGCGGCCGCGCCTCCGTGATCAGCACGTCGACGAAGTGCTGCAACAGCGAGGCGGGGCCGGAAAAATTCACCCAGCGGTTATTTTCGGTACGTGCGGCCAGCTCGCCCTGGCCCTTCTTCGCGCCGCGCTCGACCAGCACGCGCTGCACGCTGCCGACCATGGTGGTGCTGATGTGCAGTGACTGCGCATCGAGCTGTGCCTGCAAGCGGGCCAGGCGCCGCTGTTTGATCGGCAATGCCAGCTCATCGCTCAGCGCGGCGGCCGGGGTGCCGGGGCGCCGGCTGTAGAGAAAGCAAAACGATTGGTCGAAACCGATCTCGGCCACAAGAGCGAGCGTCGCCTCGAAATCACGCTCGCTCTCGCCGGGAAATCCGACGATCAGATCGGTGGAGATCGCAATGTTCGGCCGCACCTCGCGCAGCCGGCGGATGCGCTGCTTGTACTGCAGCGTCGTGTAGCCGCGCTTCATGAGCGAGAGGATGCGATCCGATCCACTCTGTATCGGCAGGTGCAGGTGATCGGCCAGTTGCGGCAGGCTCGCGTAGGCTTCGATGAGGCTGTCGCTGAACTCCAGCGGATGCGAGGTCGTAAAGCGGATGCGCTCTATGCCCGTCACCGCCGCCACATGATGCAGCAGCGTGGACAGATCAACCATGGCCCCATCGGCCATGACCCCCGCATAGCCATTGACGTTCTGGCCCAGAAGCACGATCTCCTTGACCCCTTGACGCGCCAGCGCGCGCACTTCCTCGAGCACGGACTCGAATGCCCGGCTCACCTCTGCGCCGCGCGTGTACGGCACCACGCAGAAGCTGCAGTACTTGCTGCAGCCCTCCATGACGGAGACATAGGCACGAGCGCCTTCGGCGCGCGGTGCGGGCAGGGCGTCGAATTTCTCCATCTCGGGAAAGCTCACGTCGACCACGGGCCGGCCCTGTGAACGCACGGCATCGATCATCTGCGGCAGCCTGTGGATCGTCTGTGGCCCGAAGACGAGGTCTACGAACGGCGCACGCGCCAGGATCGCAGCGCCCTCCTGGCTCGCAACGCAGCCCCCGACGCCCAGGATCAGGCCCGGCTGGCGCAGCTTGAGGCCGCGCCATTCCCCGAGCAGCGAGTAGACCTTGTCCTGAGCCTTCTCACGCACCGAGCAGGTGTTCATGAGCAGCAGATCGGCCCGCTGCGGATCGTCGCTTTCGGTCATGCCCAGACCCGCACGCAGCACGTCCCCCATGCGCGCGGAGTCGTACTCGTTCATTTGACAACCGTAGGTCTTGATGTAGTAGCGGCCAGCCATGGATGCGTGCGATCGAAGGAGCGCAGGTTAGCGAGTTTACGCGTAACCGGGAACGCGGCGCGCCGCGCAGGACTGATTCTTATTATAGTTCTTTAAAATCAGTCGCTTGAGACTTAACAGCAGTGGCTTCGGGCGGCCGAGCTCAAAACGGAATATCGTCGTCGAAATCATCCCGGGTCGCGCCGGCACCGGCCGCCCCGGCCGGCGCATGATCGGCCGCTTCCGCACGCGGCGCCTCGGCGTAGCGCTCGGCGCCCGCGGCTGCGCCGGCGCTGGCCCCGCCACCGGCACCGCCCCGCCCGCCGAGCATCTGCATCTCATTGCCGACGATTTCGGTCGTGTAGCGGTCGCGGCCTTCCTTGTCCTGCCACTTGCGCGTACGCAATCTGCCCTCAATATACACTTGCGAGCCCTTGCGCAGGTATTCGGCCGCGATCTCGCCGAGCCGGCCAAACAGGGCCACGTTGTGCCACTCAGTGCGCTCCTGCTGCTCGCCGGACTGCTTGTCCTTCCAGCTCTCGGTGGTTGCAAGCCGCAGATTCGCCACGGTCATGCCCGAGGGCATCGCGCGCGTCTCCGGATCAGCGCCCAGATGACCGATGAGGATGACTTTATTGATGCCCCGAGCCATGTGCCTGCCCTCGCGCGAGCCTGATCAAGCGCAGCACCATTGTAGTGTCTTTGGGTCTATTCCGTCGCAGCGTTTATAGTGGTTGTTTGTCCTTTTGCACCATCGGAACTCCTCCCCTCATGCAGACCATCCGCATCCGCGGCGCCCGCACGCATAATCTGGCGAATATCGACCTCGATCTGCCGCGCGAGCGGCTCATCGTGATCACGGGTCTGTCGGGCTCAGGCAAATCCTCGCTGGCCTTCGACACGCTCTATGCCGAGGGGCAGCGTCGCTACGTCGAATCGCTGTCGGCCTACGCTCGCCAGTTTCTTGCGGTCATGGACAAGCCTGACGTCGACAGCATCGAGGGCCTGTCCCCGGCGATTGCAATCGAGCAGAAAACCGGCTCGCACAATCCGCGCTCGACCGTCGGCACCGTGACGGAGATCTACGATTACCTGCGGCTGCTCTATGCACGCGCCGGTCTGCCGCGCTGCCCGCGCCATGGCATCGATCTGGCCGCGCAGACGGTCAGTCAGATGGTCGATCAGGCCCTGCTCGCCCCGGCCGGCGAGCTCGCCCTGCTGCTGGCCCCATTGGTGGCGGCGCGCCGCGGCGAGCACGCGCAGCGCATCGCCGAGCTTGCAGGCCAGGGCTTTGCGCGCGTGCGCATCGATGGCACGGTGTACGACATCGATGCAGTCCCGAAGCTCGAGCCGCGCGAACGGCACAGCCTGGAGGCTGTCGTGGATCGTTTCCGCGTGCGCGCGGAGGCCAGCCAGCGCCTGGCAGAGTCTTTCGAGACCGCGCTGCGGCTCGGCAATGGCATTGCGCAGGTGGTGTTTCCCGAAAACGGCGCGCTCGCCCCGCTGCTGTTCTCGAGTCGCCATGCCTGTCCCGAATGCGGCTTTGCAGTGCCGCCGCTCGAGCCGCGCATGTTCTCGTTCAACAACCCCGCCGGGGCCTGCCCGACCTGCGACGGCCTAGGCTTCCAGGAGTTCTTTGATCCCGAGCGCGTGGTCGTGCATCCGCACCTGTCGCTCGCGGGCGGCGCAGTGCGTGGCTGGGATCGGCGCAACAGCCATTATTTTCAGATGCTGCAGTCCCTCGCGCGTCACTACCACTTCGACGTGGAAATGCCCTGGGACGAGCTGCCTGAGAAGGTGCAGCGCGCCCTGCTATGGGGCAGCGGCGCGGAGCAGATCGAATTTCGTTACCGCGAGGGCACCGGTGGCGGCTCGCGCAAGCGCCACACGTTCGAGGGCATCGTGCCGAACCTCGAACGCCGCCAGCGCGAGACCGACTCGCAGGCCGTGCGCGAGGAGCTGCGCAAGTACCTGGGCACGCGCGCGTGCGTCGATTGCGGTGGTATGCGCCTCAATGAGGCCGCCCGCGCCGTGTTGATTGACGGGCGCAACCTGCCGGAGATCACCCGCTTGACCGTCGGACAGGCTGGGGAGTACTTCGCGGGCCTCAAGCTGCCGGGCTGGCGCGGTGAGGTCGCGGCGCGCATCGTGCGAGAGGTCAGCGAGCGCCTGCGCTTCCTGGTCGATGTGGGTTTGGATTACCTGAGTCTCGATCGCCGCGCAGGCACGCTCTCCGGCGGCGAGGCGCAGCGTATTCGACTCGCAAGCCAGGTCGGATCCGGTCTGACCGGGGTCATGTACCTGCTCGATGAGCCCTCAATCGGCCTGCATCAGCGCGACAACGAGCGCCTGCTCGCCACGCTCAAGCGCCTGCGTGATCTGGGCAATACAGTCATCGTGGTCGAGCACGATGAGGACGCGATTCGCGCCGCCGACCATGTCGTGGACCTCGGGCCGGGTGCCGGCGCGCATGGTGGCCGCGTCGTGGCCGAAGGCAGCGCCGCGCAAATCGAGGCCAATGTGGCCTCGCTCACCGGTGCCTATCTGTCGGGTCGCGAGCGCATCGCGCTGCCGGCTCGCCGCCACGGCGCGGTCGGCGGTCACTGGCTGAGCGTGCGTGGAGCGCGCGGCAACAACCTGCGTGATATCAGCGTCAGGATCCCCGTCGGGGTGTTGACCTGCGTGACCGGGGTATCCGGCTCGGGCAAATCAACCCTCGTCGAGGACACGCTGTATCGCTACGCGGCCGCTCATCTGAACGACGCCAGTCTGGATGGCGCCAGCCCCTGCGAGGGTGTGGATGGCCTCGAGCGCCTCGAGCGCGTGATCGAGATCGATCAGAGCCCGATTGGCCGTACTCCGCGCTCCAATCCGGCAACTTATACGGGTCTGTTCACGACCGTGCGCGAACTGTTCGCGGCCGTGCCCGAAGCGCGCGCGCGCGGCTATGACAGCGGCCGCTTCAGTTTCAACGTCAAGGGCGGCCGCTGCGAAGCCTGCCAGGGCGATGGCCTGGTTCGCGTCGAGATGCACTTCCTGCCCGACGTCTACGTACCCTGCGATGTGTGCCGGGGCCGGCGCTATAACCGCGAGACCCTCGAGATCCAGTACCGCGGCCGCAACATTCATGAGGTGCTCGAAACCACGGTCGAAGAGGCGCAGCGCTTGTTCGAGAACGTGCCCGCGATCGCCGTCAAACTGCGCACGCTGATGGAGGTCGGGCTCTCCTATGTGCGCCTCGGACAGAACGCAACCACGCTCTCGGGCGGGGAGGCGCAACGTGTGAAGCTCGCGCGCGAGCTCGCCAAGCGCGGTGTCGGACGCACGCTCTATATCCTGGATGAGCCGACCACCGGTCTGCACTTCCATGACATCGCCCAGCTGCTCAAAGTACTGCACCAATTGCGTGATGCGGGCAACACGCTGGTCGTGATCGAGCACAACCTGCATGTGATCAAAACGGCCGACCACGTCATTGATCTGGGTCCCGGCGGCGGCGAGCGCGGCGGGCGCGTCGTGGCCGAGGGCACGCCCGAGCAGATCTGTGAGGTGCCGGAGTCTCTTACCGGTGCATATCTGGCGCCACTGCTGGCGCGAGCCCCGGCGGTCAAGCCGCTCAAGGCCGCTGCCGGCGGCCTCATCGCCGCCGCGGGCCCGATTCGAAGCGCTGCTGCACCTCGCCGTTGACGCGCTGCTCGCGGTAATTTCCGCGCGTGTACGTCGCGACCACTCCGCGCCAGAAAGTCACTGCGCCCTGGTTGCGCTCGTGCTCGATGATCAGCCATTGCCCGGCGAAGCGGTCAAACAGCAGGCGCACGGCCTGCGCGCCGATGCCGCGGCGGCGCCATGAGCGCGATATGAAGAACTCGGCCATGAAGAACTCGGCCGGATCGCTCACGCGCTCGCCTGCCACGCGCTCGCCTGCGCCCTGCGCTCGACGGCGCACCATCGCGAAACCGACCGGCGCCTCACCGTAGAGAATAGTCAGCACCTGGGAATTGCGATCTGCGAACCAGCGCGAGAGCTGGTCCGGCTCGCGATGCCCCACCTCCCCGAGCGCGGGAAATACACCCGTGGCCTGAGGCGCCAGATCCGCCAGATAGTCGCGGTAGACGCTCTCAATCCAGCGCCGGTCATCGCGCGCGCTGGCGGTGTTTCTGACACTGACCTGACTCATGGCGGCCTAAGAAACAGGAAAGCCCGGCAAACCGGCGCTATCCGGTCTGCACGGGCTTTACTGCGAGCTCGTCGCTCGTCGGTTTGTGATCAGCTCCGAACTTACTGCGGCGGGGCGGTCGTCGGTGCCGGAGTGCCGGGCGCCGGGGCCGGTGTCGCATCGGCCGGCGGCGGCGTCGCGGGCTCGGTAGTGGCCGCTGGCGGCGGCGTTGCGGGCGGAGACGCGGAATCGGGGCTGCTGCTGCAGGCCGCGAGCAAGAGTGCTGCTGCTGCAGCGCTGAGGGCAAGCTTTGTATTCATCGATGGATCCCCAAAATGGTAAGTGAATTGACTGAATGATTGACCAGGAGCGGTTGAGCGAACCAAGTTGGCACGCACAAAAAATTCACAGCACACGGATTTTTGTCACGGGGACATGATTCTATCGACAATTTCACACATTTCAAACTGCTATGCGACAGCAGCGCTCATGGCTCAGGCGCTGGCAGCCTTGCGCTTGCGCGGTTTAGCGCTGGCCGGGGCTGCAGTGGCGGATTTCGCTTTTTTGCTTGCGCGCGCTGGACTGGCCGCTTTGGCTTTGCCTTTGGCTTTGACTTCGGCTTTCACTTTCCCGGCGGGCGGCGCCTCGGCCTTGACGGGCCCGTCCACCAGCTGCATGAGCGCCATCGATGCGGCGTCCCCTGGCCGCGGCAGCATGTGCAGGATGCGCGTATAGCCGCCCGGCCTCGCCTTGAAGCGCGGGCCCAGATCGATGAAGAGCTTGCCGACGACAATTGGATCGCGCAGACGCGCCAAAGCCAGGCGCCTGCGCGCATCGGTGTCGGTCTTCGCCAGCGTGATCAGCGGCTCGACCAGGCGGCGCAGTTCCTTCGCCTTGGGCAGCGTCGTGCGAATGGTCTCGTAGCGCAGCAGCGAGACCGCCATATTGCGCAGCATCGCGTGGCGATGCGGGCTATTGCGGGACAGTTGCCGGCCGGAAAGTCGATGACGCATGTCGGTGCTCTGCTCTTCAGGTAGTCTTCAGATCAGCCCGCTGCTGCTCTCTTCTTCGTGCTTCAGACTCGGCGGCGGCCAGCCATCGAGCCGCATGCCCAGCATCAGCCCATGGCTCTGCAGTACCTCTTTGATTTCTGTCAGCGACTTCTTACCCAAATTCGGCGTGCGCAGGAGCTCCACCTCGGTACGCTGCACCAGGTCACCGATATAGTGGATGTTTTCAGCCTTCAGGCAGTTCGCGCTGCGAACCGTGAGCTCCAGCTCATCGACCGGGCGCAGCAGGATCGGATCAAACTGCATCTCGGTGGTCTTGGCCACCGCCTCGTCCTCGCCCTGCAGATCGACGAACACGGACAGCTGATCCTTGAGTATCGCGCCGGCACGGCGGATGGCCTCCTCGGGCTCGATCGTGCCGTTGGTCTCGATGTCGATGATCAGCTTGTCGAGGTCGGTGCGCTGCTCGACGCGCGCGGCTTCAACCGAGTAGGTCACGCGGCGCACGGGACTGAATGAGGCGTCGAGCAACAAGCGGCCGATCGGGCGGCTCTGCTCCTCGAATGCCACGCGCTGCACGGCCGGACGGTAGCCGCGGCCGCGCTCGACCTTCAGCAGCATGTTCAGCTCGCCGGCCTTGGTCAGATTGGCGATCACGAACTCCGGGTTGACCACCTCGATATCGTGATCGGTCTGAATATCACCGGCCGTGACCGGGCCCGGCCCCTTCTTGTGCAGCCGCAGCTCGGCGCTGTTGCGCGCATGCATACGAATGGCCACCGATTTGAGGTTCAACAGGACGTCCACCACGTCCTCCTGCACGCCCTCGATGCTGGTGTACTCGTGCAGCACACCGTCGATCTCGACCTCGGTGATGGCAGCACCGGGCATGGAGGAGAGCAGCACGCGTCGCAGCGCATTGCCCAGCGTGTGACCGAAGCCGCGCTCGAACGGCTCGATGACCACCCGCGCCTGGCGCGAGGCCACCGGCTGCACCTTCACGACCCGCGGCTTCAAGAATTCCGAAACTGATGCTTGCATAGCGCCACCTTGATACTAGAAATACGCCACCGGAGCGACTGCACGCGCCAACGCGCGAGCGGTGTGATCACTTCGAATACAGCTCCACGACCAGGTTCTCGTTGATGTCAGGCAGCACGTCCTCGCGCGCCGGCACCGACTTGAACACGCCGCGAAATTCCTTGTCATTGACCTCGAGCCAGTCGGGAACGCCGACCTGGGCAGCAACCGCGAGCGCGCTCTGAATGCGCAATTGCTTGCGCGACTTCTCGCGAATCTCGATCACCTGGCCCGCGCGACACTGGTAGGAAGGCACCGTGACGATCTGGCCGCCAACGGTTACCGCCTTGTGTCCCACCAGTTGGCGCGCCTCGGCGCGCGTGGCAGCGAAACCCATGCGATAGACCACATTGTCCAGCCGGCTCTCAAGCAGCTTGAGCAGCGTCTCGCCCGTGGAGCCGGTGCGGCGCGCGGCGGCCTGATAGTAGTTGCGGAACTGGCGCTCGAGCACGCCGTACATGCGGCGCAGCTTCTGCTTCTCGCGCAGTTGCAGGCCGTAATCCGACAGCCGCTGCCGCCGTTCACCTTTGATGCCGCCGGGCGGCACCTGCAGCTTGCACTTGCTCTCGAGCGGCTTGGCACCGCTCTTGAGGAACAGATCCGTGCCCTCGCGCCGGGCAAGCTTGCAGGTTGGACCGATATATCGCGCCATGGTGCTGGTGTTCCTTGCCGCGCTAAACGCGACGCTTCTTCGGCGGCCGACAGCCGTTATGCGGGATCGGCGTCACATCGGCGATGCTCGTGATCTTCAGGCCGCAGGCGTTGAGCGCACGCACGGCCGACTCGCGCCCGGGACCGGGTCCGCCGACACGGACCTCGACATTCTTCACGCCATGCTCCTGCGCGGCGGTGCCGGCCTTCTCCGCGGCCACCTGCGCCGCGAACGGCGTGCTCTTGCGCGAGCCGCGAAACCCGCAACCGCCCGAAGTAGCCCAGGACAACGTGTTGCCCTGCCGATCCGTGATCGTGATGATCGTGTTGTTGAAGGAGGCGTGCACATGCGCGATCGCATCGAGCACGTTCTTGTGCGCCTTCTTCGGCTTCTTGGCCGCGTTGGCGGCGGCCGGTTGCTGTGCTGTCTTCTGTTCAGCCATAAATAGGGTTGCCTGTCTGAAATTTCAAGATCACCGCTCGATCGCTGATTGCCGGCGGCATGCAGCCGCCTCAGGCCTTGCCCGGCGGCGCGTTGAGCTTCACCGCCTGCTTACGCGGGCCCTTGCGGGTGCGCGCATTGGTGCGCGTACGCTGGCCGCGCACCGGCAGGCCCTTGCGGTGGCGCATGCCGCGCCATGTGCCGAGGTCCATCAGGCGCTTGATGTTCATCGACACCTCGCGCCGCAGATCACCCTCCACCGGCCATTTGGCGAGCTGCGAGCGAATCGCTGCAACTTCGGCGTCGGTCAGATCCTTTACGCGCGTGGTTGGCTCGATGCCGGCGCTCTCCAGCACCTGGCGTGCGCGCGAGCGGCCAATGCCGAAGATGTGCGTCAGGCCGATGCTCACGTGCTTGTTCATCGGTATGTTGATGCCGGCTATGCGTGCCATGTGCTCTACCTCAACCTTGGCGCTGCTTGTGGCGCGCGTCAGTACAGATCACGTACACCACGCGGCGGCGGCGCACGATCTTGCAGTGCTTGCAGATTTTCTTGACTGATGGACGTACTTTCATCGCCTACCTGCGCTTGAATTGCTTCGCGCTCTCTAGCCCTGCGCCGAGCCGCCGCGGCCGCCGAGCAGATTCGCCTTTTTCATCAGACCCGGATAATGGTGCGACATCATGTGCGCCTGCAGCTGCGCCATGAAATCCATCACCACGACCACGACGATCAGCAGCGAAGTGCCGCCGAACTGGAACGGCACGCCCTGCGAGGAGACCAGGATCTCGGGCACGAGGCACACCGCCATGATGTAGATCGCGCCCCAGAGCGTCAGGCGGGTGAGCACTTTGTCGATGTACTCAGCGGTCTGCTGGCCCGGACGGATACCGGGAATGAAGGCCCCGGACTTCTTGAGATTATCCGCGGTTTCGCGCGAATTGAATACCAGTGCGGTATAGAAAAAGCAGAAGAAGACGATCAGCGTTGCATACAGCACCAGGTGCAGGGGCTGACCGTAGCCGAGCGAAGTCGCCACGTTCTGCAGCACTTCGCTGAGCCTGGAGTCGGGATTGGAGCCGAAGAAGCTCGCGATCGTGGCCGGGAACAACAGCAGGCTCGAGGCGAAGATCGGCGGAATCACGCCGGACATGTTGAGCTTGAAGGGCAGGTGGCTGCTCTGGCCCGCGTACAGGCGCCGTCCGACCTGGCGCTTGGCGTAGTTGACCGTGATGCGCCGCTGCGCCCGCTCCATGAATACGCAGAATCCCGTGACGCCGATGACAATGCCGATCAGCAGAATCGCAAACAGCGGATTCATCTCGCCCGAGCTGACCGATTCGAAGGTGCGGCCCACGGCTCCGGGCAGGCCGGCGACGATGCCCGAGAGGATGATCATCGAGATGCCGTTGCCGATACCGCGCTCGGTGATCTGCTCGCCCAGCCACATCAGGAACATGGTACCGGTGGTCATCGTGATGGTCGCCGGCAGCAGCCAGTCAAAGAAGCCCTTGGCATTGGTCATGCCGCCGTTGCTCAGTGCGACCGCGGCGCCGAAGGACTGGAACAGCGCCAGGCCCACGGTCGCATAGCGCGTGAGCTGCGTCGTGCGACGCCGGCCCGCTTCGCCCTCCTTGCGCGCTTCCATCAGCGATGGCACGACCATCGAGAGCATCTGGATGATGATCGAGGCCGAGATATACGGCATCACACCCATGGCGAAGATCGACAGGCGCTGCAGCGCGCCACCCGAGAACATGTTGACCACGCCGAGGATGGTGTTGGATTGATCGTTGAAGTAGCGCGCCACCGCGTCCGGATTGATGCCGGGCACAGGTATGAAGGTGCCGGTGCGATAGACCACCAGCGCCAGGATCAGGAACACGAGGCGACTGCGAATCTCGCCGAGGCGCCCGGCCTGCGCCAGCGTTGCGGCTGGATTGCTCAGCGCGTAGTTGGCCACTTCAGTCCTCGATCCTGCCGCCGGCGGCGGTGATGGCGGCGCGCGCGCCCTTGGTCACGCCGACGCCCTTGAGCGTTACGGGCTTCTTGAGCTCGCCCGAGGCGATGACCTTGGCCTGCTCAGCCATGGCCGGCACGATGCCAGCGCCCTTGAGCGCCGCCAGGTCGATCACCGGCGCCTGCACCAGGGCGAGCTCATGCAAACGAACTTCGGCGCGCTGCGCCTTCATCGCCGAGCGGAAGCCAAATTTCGGCAGACGGCGCTGCAATGGCATCTGGCCGCCCTCGAACCCAACCTTATGGTAGCCGCCCTTGCGCGCACGCTGACCCTTGACGCCGCGCCCGCAGGTCTTGCCCTGCCCCGCTGAGGCGCCGCGACCCACGCGCAGCCTGGGTCGGCGCGAGCCCGGTCCCGGCTTGATGCTGTTCAATCGCATTTCGGCCATGTCAGTTCGACTCCACTTTCAGCAGGTGCCCCGCGGTGCGAATCATCCCGCGATTGGCAGCCGTATCGGCCACCTGCACGCTCTGGTGTCTGCGCCGCAGCCCCAGGCCGCGCGCCGAGGCGGCAATGTGATGCAGTTGCCCGTGCACGCTGCGCAGCAGTGTGACCGTGATGGTCCCGCTTTTGTTCGCCGCAGGGCTCATCAGGCGGCGCCCAATATGTCTTCGAGGCTCTTGCCGCGCTTGGCCGCAATCTCCTCGGGCGAGCGCACGCTGGCGAGCGCATTGACCGTAGCGCGCACGACGTTGATCGGATTGCGCGAGCCGTAGCTCTTCGCCAGCACGTTGCGCACGCCGGCGCACTCGAGCACCGCGCGCATGCCGCCGCCCGCGATTACTCCGGTGCCCTCCGAGGCCGGCAGCATGAACACGCGCGTGGCCCCATGCGTACCGTTGACCGCGTAGTGCAGTGTGTCATTGCGCAGACTCACGTTGACGAGATTCTTGCGCGCCTGGGCCATCGCCTTGGAGATTGCAACCGGCACTTCGCGCGCCTTGCCGAAGCCAAAGCCGACCCGACCCGCACCGTCGCCGACCACGGTGAGCGCGGTGAAGCCGAACTGCCGGCCGCCCTTGACGACCTTGGCGGTGCGATTCACGGCGACGAGTTTTTCCATGAACTCATCGGCGCTCTGGGTCTTTTCCATTCTTGCCATATGTGCGTGCCTTGTGGTGAGGGGGCTCGCCCCGCTGTCCACTCGTTAACTAGAACTCAAGTCCCGCTTCGCGGGCCGCTTCGGCCAGTGCCTTGACACGACCGTGATACTGAAAGCCGGCGCGATCGAACGCGACGCGCGTGATGCCCGCGCTCTTGGCGCGCTCGGCGATGGCGCGGCCCACGGCGCGCGCGGCTTCGATATTGCCCGTGCTCTTGAGCCCCTGCGCCACCTGCTTCTGCACCGTGGAGGCAGCGGCGAGCACTTTCTCCCCGGCGCCATCGAACAACTGCGCATAGATGTGCTGCGGCGTGCGATGCACGGTCAGACGCGCGAGCCTGAGCTCGCGGATCTGCGCCCGCGTCTTCATGGCGCGGCGCTGACGCCGCAGTTTCTTGGTGATCTTCATGGCAGCGCTCGCGGCATCACTTCTTCTTGCCTTCTTTGAGAATGATCTGCTCGTCCGAGTAGCGCACGCCCTTGCCCTTGTAGGGCTCGGGCGGCCGGATGGAGCGGATCTCGGCTGCGGTCTGGCCGACGCGTTGCCGGTCATTGCCCTTGATCAGTATCTCGGTCTGGCTCGGGGTCTCGATCGTGATGCCCTCGGGAATGGCATAGTTCACGGGATGCGAGAAGCCGAGCGCAAGATTCAGGCTCTTGCCGACCACCTGCGCACGAAAGCCCACGCCCACCAGCTCGAGCTTGCGATCGTAGCCACGCGTGACGCCCTGGACCATGTTGGCCAGATGCGCGCGCGCGGCCCCCGCGCGCATGCGCGCCTTGTCGTCGCCCACGTACTTGACGGCGAGGCGCTTGTTCTCCTGCTCGACCGATACGCCCGAGCCAAGCGCGACCGTGAGCGCGCCGCGCGCGCCTTTGACGGTCACGGCGCCGGCCGCCACGCTGACGCTTACGCCCGCCGGCAGATCGATGACGCGTTTGGCAACTCTGGACACGTTCAGTTTCCCATTCTGTTCAGGTGCATCAGGCGACGATGCACAGCACTTCTCCGCCCTGGCCGATCGCCTGGGCCGCCTTGTCGGTCATGACCCCCTTCGGGGTCGAGACGATGACCGTGCCCATGCCGCCGAGCACGCGCGGAAACTCCTGCTTGCGCCGATAGATCCGCAGGCCTGGCCGGCTGACACGCTCGATGCGGTCGATGACCGGGCGGCCTTCGTAATACTTCAGATCGACAGTCAGCACGGGCTTGCCCTCGTCGCTGGAGTGACTGAAGTCCGCGATGTAGCCTTCCTCCTTGAGCACCTTGAGAATCGCCGTCTTCAGTTTCGAAGAGGCGACCGTCACACTGCTCTTGCGGGCTGACTGGCCATTGCGGATGCGCGTCAGCAGATCGGCGATCGGATCGGTCATGCTCATTCGTTAGGCTCCTACCAGCTCGCCTTGCCCAGTCCCGGAATCTCGCCGCGCATCGCGACCTCGCGGATCTTGGCGCGCGCGAGTCCAAACTTGCGGTAGACCCCGCGCGAGCGGCCCGTGATCTGACAGCGGTTGCGCTGCCGGCAGCGGCTCGCATCGCGCGGCTGGGATTGCAATTGCGCCTGAGCGGCGAGGCGCTGCTCCGGCGAGGACTTCGGGCTGCGGATGATTTCCTTGAGCTGCGCGCGTTTCACCGCGTACTTCTTGGCCACCTGGCCGCGCCGCTTCTCACGCTGAATCATGTTGGTCTTGGCCATATCTCTCCTTGCATCCCGCCGCGCAGCTACTTGCGGAACGGGAACTTGAATGCATCCAGCAATGCCCGACCCTGCTTGTTGTCGCGCGCCGTGGTCGTGATCGTGATATCCATCCCGCGCAACTGATCGATCGTGTCGTACTGGATCTCGGGGAAGATGATCTGCTCGCGCACACCCATGCTGTAGTTGCCGCGGCCGTCGAAGCCGCGGGGGGAGATGCCGCGAAAATCTCGCACGCGCGGCAGCGCCACGCTGATCAGACGGTCCAGGAACTCATACATGCGTGCTCCGCGCAGCGTGACCTTACAACCGATCGGCAGCCCCTCGCGCACCTTGAAAGTGGCGACGGCCTTCTTCGCCTTGCAGATCAGCGGCTTCTGACCGGTGATCTTCGCGAGGTCCCCGGCCGCTGCGTCGATGACCTTGCGGTCGGCCACGGCTTCGCCTACGCCCATGTTCAGCGTGATCTTGGTGATGCGCGGCACTTCCATCACGTTCGACAGCTGCAACTGCTCCTTGAGCTGCGGAACGATCGTGTCGCGATAAAATTGCTGTAGCCTTGCCATTGTCTGTTGCCGTGCCTTAATGCGACTGTCCGCGTATCAGGCGTCGATGACCTCACCGTTGGATTTGAAAAAGCGCACCTTCTTGCCATCGGCGAGCGCGCGCACGCCGACCCGATCGCCCTTCTTGGAGCCCGGATTCCACAGCGCCACCTTCGAGCGCGGCAGCGGCATCTCCTTCTCGATGATGCCTCCGGCCTTGTTGGCCTGCGGATTGCCCTTGGTATGGCGCTTGACGCGATTGATGTTCTCGACCAGCACCGCGCCTTCGAGCACGCCGATCACCGCCCCACGCCGGCCCTTGTCGCGGCCCGAGAGCACCACCACCTGATCGCCTTTCCTGATCTTTTCCATAGCTGTCTGCCGCTTGCCGCTCACAGCACTTCGGGTGCGAGCGAAATGATCTTCATGAACTGCACGTTGCGCAGTTCGCGCGTGACCGGTCCGAAGATGCGCGTGCCGATCGGCTCGAGCTTGTTGGTCAGCAGCACGGCGGCGTTGCCGTCGAACTTGATCAGCGAGCCATCCGGCCGACGCACGCCGCGACGCGTGCGCACCACGACCGCATCGTAGACCTCGCCCTTCTTGACCTTGCCGCGCGGAATCGCATCCTTGACGCTGACCTTGATCACATCGCCCACGGTGGCGTAACGCCGGCGCGTGCCGCCGAGCACCTTGATGCACATGAGCGTGCGCGCGCCGCTGTTGTCGGCGGCGTTGAGCATGGTGCGTAGTTGAATCACGTGCTCAACCCGCTGCCGCGCGCTCGAGCACCGCGAGCAGGCGCCAGGACTTGTGGCGCGACAATGGACGGCACGGCGTGATCGACACCGTGTCGCCCTCGCGCGCCTCGTTGTTCTCATCGTGCGCCAGCAGCTTGGTCGTGCGGCGCACGTACTTGCCATAGGTCGGATGGCGCACCACGCGCTCGATCGCAACCGCAATGGTCTTGTTCATCTTGTTGCTCACGACCTGTCCCGTGAGTGTCCGCACGCTCTTGCGCGCCGGCGTCGCTTCCGCGCTCATGTCTTGCCTCCAGCACGCTGGGCGCGCTGCACCGTCTTGACCCGCGCTATGCTCTTGCGCACCTTGCCGAACTGATCCGGCTTGACCGCCTGCCCGGTTGCACGCTGCAGCCGCAGCGCGAACTGCTCCCTGCGCAGCGAGAGCAGCTCCTGCTGCAGCTCGCCGACCGACTTGTTGCGCAACTCACCGGCTTTCATCAGCGTACCTGCCGCTTCACAAAACTCGTGCCGATCGACAATTTGGCGCCCGCCAGGCGAAACGCTTCGCGCGCGATCTCTTCGGTAACGCCTTCCATTTCGAACAGCACCTTGCCGGGCTTGACCTTCGCGACCCAGTACTCGACGTTGCCTTTGCCGCTGCCCATGCGCACCTCAAGTGGCTTCTTGGTAATGGGCACGTCGGGAAACACGCGGATCCAGATCTGGCCGCCGCGCTTGACGTGACGCGCCATGGCGCGGCGCGCCGCCTCGATCTCACGCGCCGTCATGCGGGCGCGATCATTGGCCCGCAGGCCGAAATCCCCGAACGCCACGGTGTTACCGCGCAGTGCCAGGCCGGCATTGCGGCCTTTGAACTGCTTGCGGTATTTGGTGCGTTTGGGTTGCAGCATAAAGTGCCACTCAGCCTCAGGCGCCTGCCTCGGCAGAGGGCGGCACCGTCACCGCCGGCGGCACAGCCGTCGCGCCCGCCGCGAGGGCAGCCCCAGGGGCCGCCGCAGCTGTGGCGGCCGCGGCCGCGGCAGCTGCCGCTGCATTGGCGGCCTCACCTTGGGCGGCATGCTCGGCGGCTCGCTCGAGCTGCGCCGGATCGAAGACCTCGCCCTTGAATATCCAGACCTTGATGCCGATGACACCGTAGGTGGTGTTGGCCTCGGCCAGGCCGTAGTCGATGTCGGCGCGGAACGTGTGCAGCGGAATGCGGCCCTCGCGGTACCACTCGGTTCGCGCGATCTCCGAGCCGTTGAGCCGCCCGGACATGCGCACCTTGATGCCGAGCGCACCGCTGCGCATCGTGCTCATGACCGCGCGCTTCATGGCCCGGCGGAACATCACGCGCTTTTCGATCTGCTGCGAAATGCTCTCGGCCACAAGTTGCGCGTCGAGCTCGGGTTTGCGGATCTCCGAGATGTTCAGACGCACGTCGGACACCGCCATGCCCAGCAGGCTCGCGGTCTCGGCGCGCAGCTTCTCGATGTCCTCGCCCTTCTTGCCGATGACGATGCCGGGGCGCGCCGTCTGGATCGTGATGTTGACCTTCTTGGCGGCCCGCTCGATCAGCACGCGGCTGACCGAGGCATCGGTCAGCTTCTTGCGCAGGAACTCGCGCACGAGGAAATCCGTGTGCACCAGCTGCGGAAACTGCTTCTTGCTCGCATACCACTTCGACGTCCAGTCGCGCGTGATACCGAGTCGTATGCCCAGCGGATTGACCTTCTGGCCCATGCTAATCCTTCCTGCCGTCGCCGACCTGGATCGTGATGTGGCTGTTGCGCTTGACGATGCGGCTGCCGCGCCCCTTGGCGCGCGCGGCGAAGCGCTTGAGCACCGGCGCCGCATCGATCTCGATGCGATTGATCTTGAGCTCATCGATGTCCGCGCCCAGATTGTTCTCGGCATTGGCGATCGCTGATTCGAGGACCTTGAGCACGAGCTCGGCGCCTTTCTTCGGCATAAATTTCAGCGCTGCGAGCGCATTGCCCACGCCTTTGCCGCGCACCGTATCGGCCACCAGTCGGCACTTCTGCGGCGAGATGCGCGCGTAGCGCAAGCGAGCGGTTACCTGCATGGCTTCACTCCGCCGCGACCACTTTGCGATCGCCCGAATGCGACTTGAACAGCCGCGTGGGCGAGAACTCACCGAGCTTGTGTCCGACCATGTTCTCGGTCACGAGCACAGGAATGTGCTGCCGGCCGTTGTGGACTGCGATCGTCAGACCGACCATGTCGGGAATCACCATCGAACGTCGCGACCAGGTCTTGATCGGCCGGCGATCGTTCTTCTGCACGGCGGTCTGCACCTTTTTGACCAAATGCAGATCCACGAATGGGCCCTTCTTCAGTGAGCGCGGCATCAATTCCTCCGCTGCACGATCATGCTGCTGGTGCGTTTGTTATGACGCGTCTTCTTGCCCTTGGTGTTCCAGCCCCAGGGCGATACCGGGTGCGGATTGCCCTGACCGGACTTGCCTTCACCACCGCCGTGCGGGTGATCCACCGGATTCATCGCCAGGCCGCGTACGGTCGGCCGCACGCCGCGCCAGCGCATCGCGCCGGCCTTGCCGTACTTGCGCAGGTTGTGCTCATCGTTGCTGAGCTCGCCAAGCGTCGCGCGGCAATCGATGTGCACCTTGCGTGTCTCGCCCGACTTGAGCCGCAGAAACGCGTGCACGCCCTCACGCGAAGTGTATTGCGCAGAGCCGCCGGCGCTGCGCGCCAGTTGCCCGCCGCGGCCGGGCTTGAGCTCGACATTGTGCACGACCGAGCCCACCGGAATATGCCGCAGCGCCATCGCGTTGCCCGCCCTGATCGGCGCCTCGCTGCCCGAGCGAATCTCATCGCCTTCTTTGACGCCCTTGGGTGCAAGGATGTAGCGGCGCTCGCCATCGCTGTAGCACACCAGTGCAATGTGCGCGGTGCGGTTCGGATCGTACTCGATTCGCTCGACCAACCCGGCGATGCCATCCTTGTCGCGGCGGAAATCCACCAGCCGATATTTCTGCCGCGAGCCGCCGCCAATGTGGCGCGTGGTGATGCGACCGAAATGATTGCGCGCGCCGGTCCTGCTCTGCGCGACCGTGAGCGACTCGTGCGGGCCGCCCTTGTACAGGTGCTGACGACTGATGCGCAGTTGAAAGCGCGTACCCGGAGAAGTCGGTTTGAGTTTGATCAGGGCCATGGGTTGCAGCTCATGTCCTCTAGCGCTTGCTCTGAGCTTCGTAGTCGATGCTCTGGCCAGCCGCCAGGCGCACATAGGCCTTCTTCCAGTCCTGAGTGCGGCCGTTGCGTGCGCCAAAGCGACGGCGCTTGCCCGGCTCGTTCAGCACCTGCACGCCCTCGACCTTGACCTCGAACATGAGCTCGACCGCCCGGCGCACGTCGGTGCGGGTCGCATCACGGCGCACGCGGAAAGCGTATTGGTTGCGCTCCTGCAAGCCCAGGGAGCTCTTTTCGGTCACGTGCGGGGCGAGCAGCACGTTCATGAGTGATTCCTTGCCCAGGGGCTTGCGCGTCGCCGTCATTGCAGGCGCTCCTCGAGCAGCTTCACTGCGCCAACGGTCGCGAGCACCTTTTCGTGGCGGGCCAGACTTACCGGGTTGATCATCGCTGCCGAGAGCAGCTCGACATGAGGCAGGTTGCGCGCCGCGAGCGCGAGCTTCTCATCCGGCGCCTCGACGATGATCAGTACATCCTCGAGTGCGAGGGATTTCAGATGCGCGACCAGCAGGCGTGTCTTCGGCGCCTCGAGCGCAATCGAGGAGGTCACGATCAGCCGATCCTGGCGTACGAGCTCGGAGAGCATCGAGCGAATCGCGCCGCGATACATCTTCCGATTAACTTTCTGCGTGAAATCGCGCGGCCGCGCGGCGAACGTGCGACCGCCGCCGGCCCAGATGGGGCTGCGGATCGAGCCCGCTCGCGCTGAGCCCGTGCCCTTCTGGCGCCAGGGCTTCTTGCCGCCGCCACGCACTTCGGCGCGCGTCTTCTGCGCCTTCGTACCGGAACGCTCTGCTGCCCGATAGGCGTTGACCACCTGAAACACGAGCGCAGGGTTGTACTCGCGAGCGAAGTTCTCGTCCGAGACCGCAAGTTCGGCCCCGCCTGGGGCCACTTTGAGCTTCATGGCAGTCACTTCTTGGGCGCTGCGGGCGCCTTGGTTGCACCCTTGGCGGGTGCCGCGGCCTTGGCCGGTGCCGCGGCGCCCGTCTTGGCCGGCGCGACCTTGTTGGGCGTCACGATCTTGCGCGCCGCATGTCGTGCCGCCTTGAGCGAGGCGCGCACGATCACATTGCCGCCCGCGGCTCCCGGCAGCGCACCGCGGATCAACAGCAGATTGCGCGGCACGTCGACGCTGACGATTCGCAGGTTCTCGATGGTTCGTCGCACCACGCCCATATGGCCCGACATGCGCTTGCCCGGGAATACACGGCCCGGCGTCTGGCGCTGGCCGATGGAGCCCGGCACGCGATGCGCGAGGGAGGCGCCATGGCTCGCCATGCCGCCGGCAAAGTTGTGACGCTTGATGACGCCCGCAAAACCCTTGCCGATGGTCACGCCGGTGACGTCGACCGCCTGGCCTTGCGCGAAGAGGTCCACCTTCAACTCGCTACCGGGCTTGAGCTCGGCGCGATCCGCTCCGCTGAGCCGGAATTCGATCAACCCGCGGCCCGGCTCGACGTTCGCCTTGGCGAAATGTCCGGCGGCGGCTTTGCTGAGCAATTGCGGGCGGCGACGACCGAAAGTCACCTGCACCGCGGCGTAGCCATCGTTGTCCACGGTTTTGACCTGCGTGACGCGATTGGCCAATACCTCGACCACGGTCACGGGCACCGACTCACCCGCGTCCGTGAAGATTCGCGTCATGCCGCATTTGCGGCCGACCAGACCAATTGCCATGACTGCCATCCTCTATGGGCATGCCGCGGGCACGCACATGCGCTTCGGTGCCGACCGGACCGCATGAATTTACGGGTGACTACAGGAGGACAGCGCACCGGGCGCTGCTGCTCTCGAGTGGTCTTGGTGCCTACCTGTCCTGCAGTAGGCTCCAACCGCGCCCGATGCCGCTTTCGCGAAAAACCGCTGCCCGGGTCATCCCCGGGGCGAAAAGGCCGCGCAGTATATCGGCCTGAGGGGCCGGCGGCAATACGATCGCGCCGCGCGGCCAGGCCCCCGCGCAGCGCCTCAGTTCAGCCGAATCTGCACATCCACGCCGGCCGGCAATTCCAGGCGCATGAGCGCATCGACCGTCTTATCGGTGGGATTCAGGATATCCATGAGGCGCTTGTGCGTGCGCAGCTCGTACTGATCGCGCGCGTCCTTGTCCCCGTGCGGGGAGACCAGCAGCGTGAAGCGCTCCATCTTGGTCGGCAGCGGCACCGGACCGCGCACGGTAGCGCCGGTGCGGCGCGCCGTCTCGACAATCTCGCGCGCCGAGTTGTCGATCAGCCGATGGTCAAAGGCCTTCAGGCGGATGCGTATGTTTTGGTTAGCCATATATCACTTCAGGATCTTTGACACGACGCCGGCCCCGACGGTGCGCCCGCCCTCGCGGATCGCAAAGCGCAGCCCCTCCTCCATCGCGATGGGTGCAATGAGCTCCACCGTCATCTTGATGTTGTGCCGCCCGCCCTCCTCCTTGGTCAGCACGTACACCTCGCACTCGAACTGCGTGTGCGGCGTGATGCTGCCGGGCTTGGCCAGCACCTGCCCGCGCTCGACCTCCTCACGCTTGGTGCCGCGCAGCAGCACCCCCACATTGTCCCCCGCCTGCCCCTCATCCAGGAGCTTGCGAAACATCTCCACCCCGGTGCAGATCGTCTTGGCCGTGGCCTTCAGACCGATGATCTCCACCTCATCATTGACCTTCACCACCCCGCGCTCGATGCGCCCCGTGACCACCGTGCCGCGCCCGGAGATGGAAAATACATCCTCCACCGGCATCAGAAAGGGCTTCTCCACATCCCGCTTGGGCACCGGAATGTAGCGATCCATCTCCTCCACCAGCTTGATCACCGAGCCCACGCCCATATCGCTCTTGTCCCCCTCCAGCGCCTTCAGAGCACTGCCAATCACGATCGGGGTCTTCTCGCCCGGAAACTTGTACACCGTCAGCAGCTCTCGCACCTCCATCTCCACCAGCTCGAGCAGCTCCTTGTCATCCACCATGTCGGCCTTGTTCATGAACACCACGATATAGGGCACCCCCACCTGGCGGGCCAGCAGTATGTGCTCGCGCGTCTGCGGCATCGGCCCATCGGCCGCCGAGACCACCAGTATCGCCCCGTCCATCTGCGCGGCCCCCGTGATCATGTTCTTCACGTAATCGGCATGCCCGGGGCAGTCCACGTGCGCGTAGTGGCGCGCCTTGCTCTGATACTCCACGTGCGCGGTGGAGATCGTGATCCCGCGCGCCTTCTCCTCCGGGGCCTTGTCGATCTGATCGTAGGCCATGAAGGTCCCCCCGTTGGTCTCGGCCATCACCTTCGTCAGCGCCGCCGTCAGCGTCGTCTTGCCATGATCCACATGCCCGATCGTGCCTACGTTCACGTGCGGCTTGTTGCGCTCAAATTTTTCTTTCGACACGATGCCCACTCCTCATGCTCAAGATCTGCGCTCAGCCACCGCGTGCGCGCCGCGCGCGCATCACGTTCAATTTCAGTACTCACCACTCCCGCGCCCTCACTGGAGCCCACGACCGGAATCGAACCGGTGACCTCGTCCTTACCAAGGACGTGCTCTACCGACTGAGCTACGTGGGCGTACGGCTCGAAGCACCGCGCTGTAGAGTGGCGATGCGGCCGCGACGAACCCCAGGTGCTCACGCCGTCGCAGCTGGGCCGCTGGAGCGGGTAGTGGGAATCGAACCCACGTCATCAGCTTGGAAGGCTGAGGTTCTACCATTGAACTACACCCGCCTGCTGACGCCGGAGTGATCCAGCCCGACACGAAACTGCCGCGCCTTCGCGAAAAACCCTAGCACCCCCTCCATGGTGGAGGGGGTAGGATTCGAACCTACGAAGGCGTAAGCCGGCAGATTTACAGTCTGCTCCCGTTGGCCGCTTGGGTACCCCTCCGCGAAAAACGAGCCGCGTATTCTGATTTCGGCGACCTGCCCTGTCAATGCACAAATCGGGCCATCGGCGCCCTCTACATGCCCAATCGCGCCGTCTGCGCCTCGTCCAGATGCCGCCAGCGGCCCGGACGCAGGTCAGCCGGCAATCCGATGGGACCGTAACGCAATCGCGCGAGGCGGCTGACCTCAAAACCAACCGCCTGCCAGAGACGGCGCACCTCTCTATTACGTCCCTCGTGCAATACCACGCGAAACCAGGCGTGGGCGCCGACTGATGCCGCGAGCGCGCGTGCCCGCGGGCGCGGGGCCGCGGCTCGGGAGTTGCGCGGGGTTACCGGCTCGAGACGGTCGAATCGCGCCGGACCGTCCTCAAGCCTCACGCCGCGCGTCAGGCGATCGAGCACCGCAGCATCCGGCTGGCCGCGCACGCGCACGAGGTACTCGCGCTCGAGCTGCGAGGAAGGGTGCATGAGGCGGTGTGCCAGCGCGCCGTCGGTCGTGAACAGCAGCAGGCCGGTGCTGTTCACGTCGAGTCGTCCGATCACGACCCAGCGGCCACGGCGCGGCTCAGGCAATCGCTCAAAGACGGTGGGTCTGCCTGCCGGATCCGAGCGCGTCGTCACCTCGCCAGCCGGCTTGTGATAGAGCAGTACCTCGCGCGTTGTGTCTGCGAGAGTGCCCAGATCGAGCCGACGACCATCGAGGCGAATATCGGCATCCAGCGCTGCGCGCGCACCAAGGGTCGCTAGGCTGCCATTGATCGTGAGCCGTCCGGCCCGAATCCAGTGTTCGATCTGTCGGCGTGAGCCATGTCCGGCCGCTGCCAGCAGTTTTTGCACGCGCTCGCTCATGCTGCCCGCCATGCACCCCGACGCGCGCCAAGCTCAGCGGATCGGCAGCGAGATCTTGCTGAACAACTCGGTCTGGACCTCTGCATCGCGCGCCTCGATGGCGCGGTCGACCAAACGGCGCGTGAGGTGCGGCCCGAACAGCTGGATGAAGTCGTAGGCAAAATTGCGCAGCAGGGTGCCGCGCCGGAAACCGATCCAGGTCGTATGGATTGGAAACAGATGCGAGGCATCGATCACCGTGAAATCACTGTCCTGCGCGGGATCGATCGCTACGCTCGCGACGATGCCTACGCCCAGACCCAGGCGCACATAGGTTTTGATCACATCCGAGTCGCGTGCGGTCAGCGCCACTTTCGGCGATAGCCCCTCGCGGGCAAAGACGGTGTGCAGCGAGGAGGAGCCGGTGAAGCTGAACACATAAGTGACCAGCGGATACGGCGCGAGGTCCTTGAGCGTGAGCTTCTCGATGCGAGCGAGCGGATGATGCTTGAGCACGATGACTTGCCGGTACCAGCGGTAGACCGGCAGCAGCACCAGCCCGGGGAACAGGCCATCCGAGCCCGTGGCAATCGCGAGCTGCACGCGGTCGGCCGCGACCATCTCGCCAATCTGCTCCGAGGTGCCCTGATGCAGATGCAGCTCGACCTCCGGGTAGCGTTCACGAAACGTATGCACCACCGGGGGCAGCACGTAGCGGGCCTGAGTGTGCGTGGTCGCGATCGAGAGCGTACCGCGATTGTCCTGGTTGAGGTCGGCGGCGACGGCCTTGAGACTCTCGATCTCGGCCAGTGCGCGATTGGCATACTCGAGTACTGTCGTGCCCTGCGGCGTCACGCGGGAGAACGCCCGACCTTCTCGCACGAACAAATCAAATCCGAGCTCGCGCTCGAGTGCCTTGAGCGCGCGGCTGATCGCCGGCTGCGAGGTGCCCAGTGCGGAGGCGGCCTGAGTCACCGACAGCCCGTGCCGGGCAATCGCGACCGCATATTGAAGCTGATGAAAATTCATGTTTCTCCCCGGGACGGTCCATAGCATCCGGGTCGCACATGATAATGCGAATATGGCGCGAAATTATAACAAAAGGTTAT
>JBEKUL010000032.1:0-27399 GCA_049515055.1 Steroidobacteraceae bacterium
CAGCACCCGATCCTCGCCAAAGATACCGAACAGGTGATCCAGGCGTTCGCGATGCGAGGCCAGATCCCCTGCGACGCTCCCATTCACACGATGCAGGATCTCCGAGAGCTTTACGTAAATGTTGGGTCTGCCGTGCAGCTCGCTCAGCACGGCGGCGTAGGCCGACGCCTCCTCCGGCTTGGGTTCCATGGCGGGCAGATGATCCAGGATCACGCGCAGATCGGGGACCTGATCGCTGATTCGGAGCACTGAGTTGAGTAGGTCCATGCTCGGATTCGCGGTATCCAGCACCAGATCGGCCTGCGCCAGAAGCTTCAGGCCGGCGATAAAGGCCGGATTGGTGACCAGCCGACCCATCGGACCGCGCCAGCCGTCAAGAACTCTGATGCCCCGATACAGCGGGTTCTTGTGATAGCGCTCCAGATACTCTGCAAATTCGGGCTTTTCGGGCTGCAGAGAACCCACCACCCCCACCATCATTGGACTGGTTTGCGCGACTTCGAGCACCCACAGGTTATCCTCGACCCAGGGACTGGCCTCCAGGATGACGGCCCCGACTATTCCGAGCGGCGCCGCCTGTGCGACGTAGTCCGCAGGCAGCGAAATATGCGAAGTAAATTCCGGCGGCCCCTGATAGGGCGCGCCCTGGGGGCGGCTGGCATCGAATAAATGAATGTGGCCGTCGATGATCGGTATCGGCGAGGCTGACGGCGAGGATTGGGCCTTCCCGTTGTGAGCCACGCTGAGCGCCAAAGCGCCGGCTCCCATAAGGAACCCCCGGCGGTCGCAGCCGAGATTCAGCCGTGCAGGCAAGCTAGGCCCCGATTAAACCCACTTGATCCTGCAGAGCCAGCCGACGTCATCGCAAAAATACATGTACTTGTTGATCAGCTTGGCGCCATGACACACCGTATGCGGCTCCTCGCGCACCGTGACCGCCTCTAGAATTGCGCCATTATTCGCGTCGTAGCGGTAGAACGTGTTGAGGTTGGAATCAACGTTCCAGAAGCTGCTCTTCGAGGCATCGACCCAGGTCATGCCGTGCGGTCGATTGCCCAGAGTAGGCCACACGTCCTGCACTTCCCAGGTTTTCTGATGGATCACGAAGATCGCGCGCGAAGGCGGGCATGCGTAGATCAGGTAGTCGCCCTTCGACAGGATCCCATGCGCGCCGGTACCGCCGGCCCCTTCTTCGCTGTCGATGGGCATCTGTCCGGGCGGCAGCTGCGGACCGCGCGCACCGGGGGCAGCGGCCGGCCGCGGATAGGCTGGCTTCAACGTCGTCGAGCGCTGCGTTGGATCGCCTTTCTTTTTATAAATACGGCCTGCCCCAGGCGTCACGTACTTAGCGATTGTCTTGCCGTTCGTAGGATCAATGCTGACGATCAGGCTGTTGTGGGTGGAGGTCACCCACATGACATTGTTGTCGTCGATGACGATACCGCTCGCCGCAACCAGATCGCAGCGGAATTCGCGTATGACCGAGCCATCGGCCAGACGCGTGAGACTTACCCAGCCCTCGCTGCCCTGGTCGAGGACCCAAAGCTCCTCTGGGGTAGTGCTGAGCGCGAGACCATTTGGATTGCCATGCGGGGTTTTGTACAAGACCTCGGTGGGTGCGGCCATGCGCGTCTTGAGCTTTGCTGCATCGGGCAGGCAGGCATTCGTGCCTGCGCGTTGAGCGAACGCCTCGCGCGGCAACGCCGCCGCAATCGGAACGGCAGCCGCGGCGAGACTCAAAAAATTCCTGCGCTGGATCATTGCAATTCCCCGCGCGCATAATAGCAGACGCCACAAAGGAGAACGCGCCGTGGCAGAAGATTTGAATGCGGAGCTCGAGCGCCTGCGGGCGGAAAATGAGGCGCTGAAGCGACCCGACCGTGGTGGCAAACCCTGGTTGAAGGTCAGTGAAAAAGGCGCCGTGTCGGTCTACGGCATGGGGCGCTTTCCGGTGACCCTATATAAGGAGCAATGGCTGCGCCTGCTGGCCATCGCCGATGAGATCCAGGCGTTTATCAAAGCCAATGACGAGCGCCTGAAAAGCAAGCAAGCCTGACCAGGGGCGCAGCGGCGCGGCTCTGCGCTCAGGGCGCGAAGGGCGCAAAGAGCGTGCAGGCATGCAGCGCGACGCCCACCACGCCGCCGACCAGGGCGCCGTTGATGCGGATGAACTGCAGGTCCTTGCCGATCTCGAGCTGAACTTTGCGGCCCACCTCCTCGGCATCCCAGCTCCTGAGCACCTCGGCAATCAGCGTTGCAATCTGGCCGCGAAACTGCAGCGTCGCGCTGCGCGCGAATCGCAGCCATGCGCCGTTGATGCGATCCAGAATGGCCCGGTCCCGCGCGGCCCCCTCGGCTACCGCGATGATCAGTGCGGCAACCGATTGCCGCAGGACCGAGTCCTCCTGGAGCAGGTCAGCCTCCACGCGCGCCGCCAGGGTCTCGCGCAGCTGCTGGATGTCCTCATCACGCGCCCATTTTTCCAGCAGGTCCCGCAGCCAGCCTCGTACCATCTCCCGGTAGCGCGGCGATTGCTCCAGTTCAGCCACCAACTCTCGCAGTGCTGCGTCCACCTCGCCGCGCACCGCATGCTCGGGATCGGCTGCGATTTCGTGCACGAGAGTGCGAAATCCCTGCAGAAATTTTCTCACGATGTAGGCATCGAGCGGTGCTGGCGTATATTTCGATGCCTGCGAAAACTTCGAGCGAATCAGCGCCTCATTCGCCACGAGCCAGCCGTCGAGAAATTTGAGGGCCGCCTCCAGTGCAGTCCGATGCAATCCTGCGTCAATGAGCGCCTCGAGGGCCTGGCTCAATGGCCGCGCCATATTGAGCTCGAGCAGACGAGGCGCGACGTGCAGCCGAAACAAGCGGCGCACATCGGCATCATCAGGCGCGCGCAGAATGGCAGGAACGGCGCTCATGCACAGCGCGGCGAGGCGCGATGCATTCGCGGGCGTCGCGGCCCAGGCGGCCACCTGCCGCGCGCTATCGTAGCGCTCGAGCTTGGCGACCACGTTTTCGGGGGTAAGCAGATACTGGGCGACAAACTCCCCGAGGCTGCGGCCGATGTTGTCCTTGTTTGCCGGGATGATCGCCGTATGCGGAATGGGCAGGCCTAACGGGCGGCGAAATAACGCCACCACGGCGTACCAATCGGCGATGGCGCCGATTGCCGAGGCCTCCGCGAACGCGCGCACCCATCGCAGCCACGGCCAGATTGATTCATACCGCGCGCTTAGAAACAACACTCCCAGTGCGATACACAGCAGCGCCGTGGCGAGGCTCTGCATGCGCGCGAGCTGCAATCGCTTGCGCATGGTCCGGGCGGCGGACGTAAGCGCATCGGCTTGGCTGATCATCGATCAGTGGCAGACCTGGTTGCGCCCCAGCCGCTTCGCGCGGTAGAGCATCTCGTCGGCCACGCGGTACAGATCCGAATATTGCATCGAGGGTTGCAGTGCCGCCACGCCGATCGACACGGTGACCTTCAGGGTCCGGCGATCGGCAACAAAGGTTTGCCCAGCGATCAGCACGCGCATCATCTCGGCAATTTGCGCCGCATGGGTCAGTGAGGTCTCGGGCAATATCGCGCAGAACTCATCGCCGCCGTAGCGCCCCAGGATGTCGTCGGGTCGCAGACGCTGCCGTAATAACTGCGCCAGACGGGTCAGCACGGAATCGCCAGCCAGATGCCCATGCGCATCGTTGACCTGCTTGAACTCATCGATGTCGACCATCAACAACGAGAGCTCGCGCTCGTAGCGTTGTGCCCGGCGTACTTCCTCGATCAACAGTGCATCGAGCTGGTAACGGTTGGATAGGTTCGTCAGACCGTCCGTTACCGCCATCTGATTCATGATCGCGTGATACTGCGCTTCGATATCCGAGCCCGATAAAAACTTGAACACGGTGTCGCCGATGCGCAATTGATCGCCGCGGCGCAGCCGCCACTCCTCGAGCGTGACACGTTCGTTGTTGATGTACGTACCGTTGGTGGATTGCAGATCGCTGACCACAAACTCTGCGCCGCGCCTTTCGAGCTTCGCATGTTGCCGTGAGACCGAGTCGCTCGGCACAACGATATCGTTACTGCTGCCGCGCCCTATCCACATCACCGGTTTGGTCAACACGTGCCGTCGGCCAAGATCGGATTGCACAGCGGTATGGATGACGACCAGGCAATCCTCGACCTGGGAGCCCGGATGCAATGCTCGGTGGCCGGTGATGCGGGTGTTGACGTCGTCGTCGCTATGCACTAGCTTTTTCTGCCGTTATGCGCATTTGAACTTGCGCAAGCCTACTGCCAACCCGCCTGTTTTCAACCCCCCGCACGTGATTCTTTGTTCAATTGCGGCCGTGCCGCTGCTTATCTGGACTTATTTGCTGCTCGGACGTGGCGGCTTCTGGCAGATCGGGCGGCATTTTTCACCCAACCTGGCGCACGAAAATGCGCCCGGAAGTGTGGTCGCGATCATTCCCGCTCGCAACGAGGCGGCGCTGATCGGCGCGGCGGTCAGCTCGCTGCTGCAGCAGGATTTCGCGGGTTCATTGCGGGTGATTGTGGTCGATGATGGCAGCACCGATGGCACTGCAAGTGCCGCCGAACAAGCCGCGGCGAGCCTCGGGGCCGCGGCGCGCCTGAAAGTAGTCGGCGCCGGCAAGCCCGAGCCCGGATGGAACGGGAAGGTGTGGGCCATGTCGCAGGGCGCCGCCGCAGCGATGACGCTGGAACCCGATTACCTGCTCTTTACCGATGCCGATATCGCGCACGAGCCCAAGAACCTGGCGGCACTGGTCACTACCGCACTAGGCGGCGATTACGACCTGGTCTCTTATATGGTCATGCTCTGCGCCAACAGCCTCCCGGAAAAGTGGCTGATTCCCGCGTTTGTCTATTTTTTCCTGATGCTATACCCGCCGGCCTGGATCCGCTCGCCTCGCTCCAGCGTTGCCGGAGCAGCCGGCGGTTGCATGCTCGTTCGCGCGCAAACGCTGGCGCGGATCGGCGGCTTGCAGCTTATCCGCTCGCAGCTCATCGACGACTGCGCGCTCGCGCAGTCGATCAAGGCCGCCGGCGGCACTGTTTGGCTCGGGCTGACTCGAACAGCCCGCAGCATCCGGCCTTATGGCTCCTTTGCCGAGATTGGCCGCATGATCTCGCGCACCGCCTTTAATCAGCTGCGTCATTCCTGGCTGCTGCTGGCCGCAACAATGCTGGCCCTGTGCGTGACCTTCGCGTTGCCGCCGCTGCTGCTGTGCTCGGGGCAGCCGATCCCGATGGCGTTGGGCGCAGCAGCTTGGATGCTCATGAGCATCAGCTATGCGCCCATGGTTCGCTTCTATGGCCTGTCTGCGCTTTGGTGCGTCGGCTTGCCTGTCATTGCGATGTTCTATGCTGTCGCGACCATCCATTCTGCAGTGCAATATCAACTCGGTCGTGGCGGCCGCTGGAAAGGCCGAATCCAGGATGGAATGCTCGCCCGCAAATGAACGGAGAAAAATCTTGAACCCACCTGTCGTATTGATCACCGGCGCTCTCACGGGCATCGGCCGCGCCGCGGCCTTCGCCTTTGCGCGCGAAGGCGCGCGCATTCTGGTTTCGGGTCGGCACGAGCAGGGCGGGCGCTCGCTGCTCGAGGAACTGCGCGGCATTGGCGCCGAGGCGCTGTTTCAGCGCACCGACGTGCGCTACGAGGACGAAGTGCGCTCGCTGATCGATCGGGCGGTCGCGCATTTTGGTCGCCTGGATGTCGCGATCAATAATGCGGGCACCGAAGGCCACTCAGCCCCGGTCATCGAACAATCGGTTGAGAGCTATCACGCGACTTTCGATACCAATGTACTGGGCACGTTGCTCGGTATGAAACATGCGCTGCGCATCATGCAGCCGCAAGGCAGCGGCAGCGTTATCAACATCTCCTCGAGCCTCGGACAAAGGGGCAGAGCGGGCAGCGCGATCTACTCGGCGAGCAAGCATGCGGTTGAAGGTCTCACGCGCTCGGCGGCACTCGAAGCGGCTGCATGCGGCGTGCGCGTCAATGCAGTCGCGCCGGGCCCGATCGACACCGACATGTTCACGCGTTTCACCGCTACCGCTGAGCGAAAGGCGGCGATGGTGGCGAACATGCCGGTCAAACGCATGGGCCGGCCCGAAGAGGTTGCAGAGGCGATCGTGTTTCTGGCCTCGGAGAAGGCGAGTTTCATCACCGGACAGATCATCGGGGTCGATGGCGGCAGAATGGCTTAACACGCGCAAGAGGAGGATTCATGCTCGATCACATTGGCGTCGCCGTGAGTGACTACGCGCGCTCGAAGCGCTTCTACGAGACTGCTCTGGCGCCGTTGACGATCGCGCTTGTGATGGAGGTAGCGGCTGATCAAACCGACAACGGCTCCGCAGCCGCCGGCTTCGGCGCGGCCGGTAAGCCCTTCTTCTGGATCAGCAGCCACGCTGCCTCCCCCGTCGGGGTGCACGTTGCCTTCACGGCCCCGTCACGCCGCATCGTCGATGAATTCTACCGCGCGGCCCTGCGGGCAGGCGGCCGCGACAATGGCGCGCCGGGTCTGCGCCCGCATTATCACGCGAACTACTACGGCGCCTTCGTCCTCGATCCGGACGGCCATAACATCGAGTCGGTCTGCCACCTTCCCGCGTAGAGCGGCGCCTGACGCAGCATCACGGGCATCATCACGGATGCAACAGCAGCTTCTGCGCGCGCCAGTTCAGCAGCTCGGCCACATAGAGCTCGTTCTCGGAGGGACACGCCAGCTCGTGAATCCAGCCGAAATGCTTCAACTGCCGGCCTGAGCCGCCCAGCCACCCGAGCACCTTCCCGTCGAGCGTCAATTTATAGATGCGACCGGGGTAGGCGTCGGCAACATACAAATATTGCGTCGGCCCCGGTGTAATGCACAGCGCCCACGGCGAGCCCGGATGCATGGTCCCGTTGCCCCCGCCGCTATAGCCCGTGTCTGCATTGAGTACCGGTCGGTTGCCGATCAGCGGTACCACGTTCGGAGGCGCCGGCACATCGATGTGGATGACCTGCAGTATCTTGCCGCTGGTGTCCATGACCTGGATGCGCGAATTGCCGCGATCCGCGATATAGATGTGGTTCTGCCGATCGGACGCAATCGAGTGCAGCGTATTGAACTGTCCCGGGCCTGAGCCGGGCTCGCCGAACGAGGCGGCCCAGTTGCCTTCCTTGTCGTACTTCGCCACGCGCGAGTTGATATACCCGTCACTGATATAAGTGTTGCCATCCGAGTCCCAGGTCATATCGGTGACCTCGCGGAACAGACCATCGATCGGTGCCAGCGGCGGCTTCACATGCTCGATGGCGTGCGCATTCTCATCGCTGGCTTCAGGCTTGCGGCCGAACACCATGGTAACGCGCCCGGCTGGATTGAAGCGCACAACGACGTTTGAGCCTTTGTCAGCGACCCAGATGTTGTCGTCGCGATCGATGCGCACCGCATGCGCGTAGGCCCAGCCGTAGAGATGGCTGCCGATCTCGCGCAGGAATTTGCCGGATTCATCGAACTCCAGCAATTGCGCGGCCGCCGCCGCATAGGCCGGACCGCTCGTATTGCCCCGCGAGAGGATGAAAATATGACGCTTGGAATTCACGGCGATGCCCGCGACCTCGCCGAAGTACATGTCCGCCGGCAACTTGAAGAAATCGGGCACGGAATCGAACGCAATTTCCGGCACGCTCGCCTGCGCCCATGCGAGCGTCGGCAGCGCAAGACACAGACAAAGCAGCAATCTCATCGGTCGCATGGCGCACCCCCCTCTTCTAATCATTGCCTGACGCAGCGGTTTTCATTCTGTGCATTTTGCAGATGCCTGTCCACTAAGCAAATAAGCTCGCAATCCCCTCGATGCTCGGCGGACTGGCTACGCCCTTATCGGTGATCAGCGCGGTGATCAACTCCGCCGGCGTCACATCGAAGGCCGGATTGCGCACCGGTACATCGGCGCTCGCCCACTGGGCGGCGCCGAAACCGCGCACCTCGGCGCCGTCGCGCTCCTCGATTGGAATCTCCTTACCGCTGGCCAGTCTGCGATCGATCGTCGACAGCGGCGCCGCCACGTAGAACGGTATGCCGTGCCGCCGTGCAAGCACGGCGACCATGTAGGTGCCGATCTTGTTGGCCACGTCCCCGTTGGCGGCGACACGATCCGCGCCCACAATGACCGCATCTATCGCGCCCTGCTGCATCAAATATCCGGCCATGTTGTCGGTGATCAATGTGACCGGAATGTGCTCCTGCTGCATCTCCCAGACGGTGAGGCGCGCGCCCTGCAGGAAGGGCCGCGTTTCATTGGCGATCACGGAAATGCGCTTGCCGGCCTGGACCGCCGAGCGGATTACGCCCAGCGCCGTGCCATGCCCGCCGGTCGCAAGCGCACCGGCATTGCAATGAGTCATGACGCGCGCCGTGTCGGGCAACAGCGCCGCACCATAAGCGCCGAGCGCGCGATTGGCCTGCACGTCGGCAACGAGGATCGCATGCGCCTCCTGCAGTAAGCGTTGCGCGAGCACCGGCGCTGGCCGATGCGGATCATTCCCCAGCACCGACTGCATGCGCCGCAGCGCCCAGAACAGGTTGATCGCGGTCGGGCGACTTTGCGAGAGCAGCTCGAACGCCGCGGCCATCCCGGCCGCGAATGCGTCGGCTGCGAGGCCCTGCAGCCGCCGCGCTTCCAGCGCTACCCCGTAGGCCGCCGCACAGCCAATCGCCGGCGCGCCGCGCACGACCATCGTGCGAATGGCATCGGCGACCCCAGCGGCCGAATCGTATTCGAGCATATCGAAGCGTGCGGGCAGCACCCGTTGATCGATCATCTCGAGCTTCGCGGCGTGTTCGTTCCAGCGAAGTGTCTCAACCGCCGCCGGCGGCGCCTTAGCTATCACGACGCAACACCCGCCCGGCCACCGCGTCGAGCCGCTCCATGAGCTCCGGGTCACGCGATCCGGGCGTGGTTATCAAAGCGTACTCCAGCGCTCTCTGACATCCATGTGGACATGGCGTCGCTGGCGGCTGCAGCGCACTCGGTGCGGTGGCCTTGACCAGCGCTCTGGCCTTGTCGGCATTGGCGCTGAGTGTCCTGATGACGGCATCGACGGTAACCGCTTCGTGCTCGGAGTGCCAGCAATCGTAATCGGTGACCATTGCCACCGTCGCGTAACAAATCTCCGCCTCGCGCGCCAGCTTCGCCTCCGGCATGTTGCTCATCCCGATGACGTCGCAATGCCACGAGCGATACAGCATCGATTCGGCCACGCTCGAGAACTGCGGCCCTTCCATGGCGAGGTACGTTCCGCCGCGTACATAAGAGATGTGTTGCGCCCTGGCCGCCTGCTCGATCGCATCGCCGAGTCGTGCACAGACCGGCTGCGCCATCGAGACGTGCGCGACCAGGCCCGTGCCGAAGAAACTCTTCACGCGTGCAAAGGTCCGATCGATGAACTGATCGACGATCACGAACATCCCGGGTGGCAGCTCCTGTTTGAGCGAACCCACCGCACTGACCGAAATGATCTGCGTGACGCCCAGGCGCTTGAGCGCATCGATGTTGGCGCGAAAATTGATCTCAGTCGGTGATATGCGGTGCCCACGGCCATGGCGCGGCAGAAACGCGAGCGCGTGGCCGTCTAGCTCACCGAGCAGCACCTGGTCCGAAGGCGTGCCGAATGCTGATTGCGCCGTGACCCAGCGCGTTTTGACGAGGCCGTCGATATGATAGACGCCGCTGCCGCCGATCACTGCGAGCATGCTGGATCCCTCAGGCGTGCGCTTGCCGCGCGTTCAAATGACGCGCTCATTGCCGCCATCCACGGGCAGCTGTGCGCCGGTGGTCTTCGCGAACAGTGGTCCGCACATTTCTGCCGCAAGCTCCGCGACATCCCGGCTCGTGACCTCGACTTGCAATACATTATTGGTCTTGTACGCGCCGATCGACAGGCCGTAGTGCGCCGCGCGCTGCGCGAGCACCTCATCCGACCAGATACCCGTATCGAACACCGCATTCGGATGTAGCGTGTTGACGCGAATGCCGTCAGCGCCCCACTCCAGCGCCACCACGCGTGCGAGCTGCGCGAGCGCCGCCTTGGATGCCGAATAGGCTGCCGCGCCCGGTCCCGGCGCGGCCACGTTCTTGGAGCCGATGACCACGACCCGGCCGCCATGTGGCGCCAACTTCAGCAGCGGATACGAGGCGCGCAACAGCGCCAGATTGGCATCCAGATTCACATTCATCACTTGCCGCCAGGCTGCATCGGCGAGTGCGGCCACCCGCTCGCCGCCTGGAAAGATTCCTGCGTTGAGCACCAGCAGGTCGAGGCCGCCGAAAGTGCGCACTCCGGCGTCAAGCGCCTCGCCGAGCTGCGCGGCTGAGGTCACATCGCAGTGCAGGCCGAGCACATCAGGCCGCTTGAACATCTTTTGAATATCGGGATTGACATCGAGCGCGATGACCGCGGCGCCGCGCCTCAGGAATGCATCGACACAGGCCTTGCCGATCCCCGATGCAGCGCCGGTGATCAGCGCGACTTCACCCGTAAAGAGCGGCGGCGCCCCGGCCCGCTTGAGCTTGGCCTGCTCGAGATCCCAGTACTCCACATCGAAGATTTCTCGTTCCGGCAACGCGCGGTAGCCGCCGAGCGCCGTGGCCGCGAGGATCACATCGATCGTGTGCGCATACACATCGCGCACGATGTTGGCTTCTTTGACACTGCGCCCGACGCAGCCGAGCCCGAACTGCGCATCGAGCAGCACGCGCGGCGCGGGGTCGAGCATGATGCGCCGCTGCCCGGCGCCCCCCGCGTGACGTGCAAAATACGCGCGGTAGTCGGCCGCGTAGGCTTCGACGTCGCGCCCCAGCAACGGAATGCGCTTGGTGCGGATCACGTGATCGGGCGTTGCCGGACCCTGCTGCGAGATCTGCGCGATGTCCGCGCGGCGCGCGAATTCCAGAAACGCCGGCTCTGAGTGCAGCATGAAGATCACCGGAAAGCCTGCGCATTGTGAGATCTGCGCGCGCAGTTGCGCGATCTGCTCGCGGCTTATCGTTGGCGCTGCTACGTTCCCCGGCGCAGATCTCGTCGATGGGTTGCTGGCTGCCGCGCTCGGCCGTGCACCCCGGGCCTGCAGGTACGCCTGCGCGCGGCCCACCAGCGCGATCATGCGCTCATAGGACTGCCGCGCATTATCGCCAAACGTGAAGATACCGTGCTTCAACAGCACCATACCGACGGTGCCGCCATGCGCCTGGCGCGCGTATTCGCGCGCGCACACTCGCGCTAGCTCAAAGCCCGGCATCACATAAGGAATCACGACGACCTCATCGCCGTAGATCTCGCGGATGCTCTGCTCGCCGTCGAGCGTGTTCGTCACCGCGAGCAGTGCATCGGCATGCGTATGATCGACGTACTGGAACGGCAGGATCGCGTGCAGAATCGCTTCGACCGAAGGCGCAGGCGCGCCGGCACGAGTGACGCTGGTCGCCAGTTCGTTGACCATCTGCTCATCGGGCAAAGCCTCCAGCGCCGCGAGCTTGAGCAAATGCGCCATGCGCACGGGCGCAAAGCCCGCTTCCTGAATCGTCTCCAGATCCCAGCCGCTGCCTTTGACATAGAGGATCTGCTGCTCCTCGCCCACGAGGTTGCGCTCACGCAATTTCACCGATGTGTTGCCGCCCCCGTGCAGCACCAGCGAGGGATCGCGTCCCAGCAGTTGCGAGCTGTAGACGCGCAGCGACAGCTCGCTCGTATGTCGAGCCGCTTCCGCCTCGCTCCAGAGCCCCTTCACCTGAAGCCTCTTCATGCCTCAGGCCACCAGGCCCGACTCAAACCACAACTCCTGCTCGGGCCAGCGCATCGCGGCCAGATGCGTCGCATATCGCGTCAGGCCGGCCTTGCGCTCCTGATAGCGGGCACCCGCGCAAAAATCCACGCAGAACACATTCTGCCGTGCCCCGACCCAGGTGGTCGCTGCGACCGGATCAAAAGTATTGGGCGTCGCGACGATAGTCTGAATCGGCTTGGGCGTTACCTGTGCCTGCCGCCAGTAATGCCCGATGATGACCGGTATCGGCTCGTCATACTCTTCCCACCACCGCATCCGCTGGCACATGCGCCAGCGGCCATTGGACCAGAATGGCTCCGGCGCGAGCCGCTCGACACCCGAAGTCGCCACGCGCACGGGATTGCCCATCTGGTAGCGCTCATCGACCTCACCGAGCGCCGTCAGCAGCGGTACTTGCACGGACCTCTCTTCGAGGTGCCGCGCCCAGGCCCGCTCCTGCCGCAGCGCCGCCTGCGTCAAGCCTTCCAGCGCCAGCTGCTGCTCGATGCGCGCCTCGAACCCCCGGTAGATATCGAGCGTCGAGCCCTTCGTCTGCCGCAAAGCGTCCATGGCGCCAGCCAACCAGGCCGCGTGCACGACACGTAAGTCCTTGCGCACGAGCGCCAGCGGCAGTGAGGCGAAGAACTCCATCCAGATCGGCTTGAGCGGCTCGGGCGCCACGCGACTTTGCTCGAACTCGCCGCCGGGCCGCTGTTCCTGATGCGAGGGATCGATGAACCAGCGATTACCGGGCTTGCTCTCGCCTCGCAGCAGATTGAGCTCATGATTGCCGAGCAGGCACTGTGCGTTCCCCAGGCTTACGAATGCACGCACGAGTTCGATGACCGCCGGACTGTTGGGTCCGCGATCACCGAGGTCACCCACGAACACCAGTCGCCTGCCCTTCAGATGCCGTCCGACCTGATCGTAACCGAGCCGCCGCAGCAATTCCCGCAACGGTCCGATCTCGCCGTGCACATCGCCGACGACATCGATCGGCCCCTCAAACATTTGCCTGACAGGGCCGTCATTCATGACTATGGGTTCAGCCGCGCACCGCTGAGTCTCGCGATTGCACCGAGCGTCGTCTGCACCGCATTCAAGCCGAGTCGGAAATCCTGATCGTTGTACGTGACAAAAAGATCCGTCGGCTGATGCCACTGCGGATCCCATCCCGCGCCGATCTCGCGGCCGCGCTCGTTCTCGCGCACACTGATGGCGGGCGCGAGATCCATGAATGGCACGCTGTCGGTGTTGGTCATGTGGGGGCCGACTGCGGCCGGATAATCGCTCGCATAGGCCTCGTTGGCGGCATAAAAGGCCCAGGCCAGTTTCTGCGCCTCATCCGCGCGCTGCGATACGGATTGGAATTCGATGTTGATATCCGCCTCGGGACGCTGCGTTTTCGCCACGCTCCCATCGGGGCGCGGCATACCATGGTCGAACAGCATCATGTCATGTTGCACCATGCCGAGCCATTTGGGCTCCGGGTACAGACCCGATCCCGGCGGATCCTCCTCGCCCTGTAGAGCGGCGCGCTGTGCCACATAGGCGCGTGCGCCGTCGAGCCCGGTCTCTTCGTTGTTCCAGAGCACGAAGCGGATCGAGCGCTCGGTCCTGACGTCGGGCGATGCAAACACACGTGCCAGCTCCATGACCAGCGCCGTGCCGGAGCCATCGTCGTTGGCCGCCTCGCCCCAGCCAATACCGTCCATGTGCGCGCCGACGATGTACATCTGCTCAGGATGAGTGGAGCCTACCTTCGTGCAATAGACTTCTTCGCGCGCCCCGCCCACACTCGGTTGGTAATCGAGCGCGCGCAATTTCTCGTCCGATTGCTTCAGCGGATCAGTGTTGACTCCGGTGTAAGCGCGCACGCCGCGGTAACGAGCGCCGCCCGAGGCCGGATCGGGCACCGGCGCGGGCGGCGGTCCGCTCGGCGCACGAGCCTGGTCCGGGAAATACTCGTATTTGATACGCGCCGTGTTCAGGCAACCATAGCTACGCAGCCTGGACTCGATCCAGTCGACGGCGGCCCGATTGCGGTCGGTACCCTGCCGGCGATCACCGAACTGCGTCAGGCTCTTGATAGTTGCCTTGTAGCTCTCGAGGTCGAGCCGTGCCACCAGGATCGTAATCGGATCGGCCTGAGCGGCGCCCGGGGCGGGCGCGGAGCCGGGCTGCACAGGCGGCGCCGCGGACTGCACCGGCAACGCAAGCAACATCAGCAGCGCAGCCCCGCCGAGCAACGCTTCCTCCCGGGAGCTCTTCCGGGACCTCTTGTTCGATTTCATCGGGCGCTCCTATTTGGTCCCCGGTTCAATGACTTTCTTCGCGAACTCCGCCAGCTGCGCCAGATCCATCTCCTCCGCGGGAATCTCGATAATCTCATCGGCCGGCGTGCGTGCCATCGGCGCACGTGGTGGCGCCGGCTTGCCTCGGTTCAGCGCGCCGCTGTGCGCCACCTGCGCGGCCGGTAGTTTCGGGCTCGAGCTGCGCACCTCCTCCTCCGCCATCTCGCGCGCCGGCGCGCTCGCTGGCGGCTGCACCCAATCGCTGACCTGCTCCATCCAGCGTTGGTAGCGATCGAAGGTCCACATGCCTTCCTCACCGCCAGCCTGCAGCATGTTCGACAATTGGCTCAAATTCCCGGCGCGGATCGAACCGCGCACTCCCGAGCTCGGCAGCAGCAGCTCGCAGCGCGGCACCCGCAGCCGCTGGGCAGCCACAAAATCCAGCCGCTGGCAACTGACACCGACGATGCAGTCGGCGAGCTGGGCGCGGATGCTGCCCTGAATCTCCGCGGGAAAGGACATGCACAGGCGGTTCAGCGCCTCGGCGCAGCTGGCCGAATGCATCGTCGCGACCACGAGATGCCCCGTCTCGGCCGCATTGAGCGTGAGCCGCATGACCTCGGGTGTGAGCATCTCGCTGATGACCAGCACGTCCGGGTTCTCGCGCAGCGCGTCGATGATGCCCTGCTCAAAGCTCGGCGCGTGCGTCGGTATCTCGCGTTGCCTTATAAAGGAGCGGCGATTGCTGTACAGATATTCCAGGGGACTCTCGAGCGTAACAATATGCCGCGCTCTCGAGCCATTGATCTCTTCAATCAACGCCGCCAGCGTCGTGGACTTGCCCGAGCCGGTCGGGCCCGAAATGATCACCAGTCCTGTGTTCGGCTCGATGAGCCGCCGAAAATCCGGGTGCAGGTTGCAGGCGCGCAGATCCTTGACTGAGGGTGCGAGCAAGCGGATCGCGACCGCGATCCCCCTCACGGTCTGATAAAAACTCGCGCGGCAGCGCGTACCGCCGAGCGCGACCGAGATGTCGGCTGAGCCGCGCGTGCCGAACAATGCCCAGCCTTCGGCGCCCAGCAGTGCCTGGCTCGCCTGTGTGAGCCGCTGTGCCGACAGCGTGACCCCGACGATCTGCAGATCGCCGCGGATGCGCGCGACAATCGGCGTATCGGCTTCCAGATGCACATCGCTCGCACCGAGCGCGCGCGCCTTGCTGATCAGCTCCTCAAACATCCGCGGCTGCCCCGTCACTGGCGCCCGCTTCGAGCTCGAGCAGCAATGCATCGTCCTGCGCGAGTCCCTGGATCTCCCCGCCGATCCCGAGCAACTGCGCGACCCCGCTTTGCAATTGCTTCTCGCGTCGTGCCCAGCGCTGCAGGGTCACATTGCGCTCGGACTCCAGCTCCTCGCGCATTTTCTGAAACGTTTCATAGACCGCACGCAGCTTCTGCGCGAACAGCGGCGAAGTCAGATAGTCGTACAGCGCCTCCATCTTCTCACCGCGGCCGGCGCCGGCCACGCGCTGGCGGTGCAGATCGATGAGTGTGCCGCGAAGCACCCCGGCTAATCCGAAGGCGGTGGCCGCCTGTGTGACCCAGATGTCCTCGCACAGGGCAAACAATGCGCCCTCGGGCCAATCCTTCGGTAATGCGCCCGGCATCGTCACGAGGATACCAACCGCTGCCCCACACGCGCGCATATCCTCCTTGAGCTTCGCGAGCCACTGCGCGCTCCAGTCCTTGGCGCGTTTGGTCTCCCAGAGAATGCTGCCCGCGGCCTGACCGCTGCGCGTGAGTACGTGCTGCAGTACGTCGCCTCCGCGCTGGCCCTTCTTGACCTCGGCGATCGTGTCAAGCGGAAACGCACGGCGCAGCCCTTCCTCGATCGCGAGCTCCAGAACCTCGCCCTGCAGCTGCTGCGAGCCCTGGGTGGCCTTGGCCTGCGCCTCCGCGAGCTTGGCGGCCATGTCGTCGATTTTTTTCTGCAGTTCCGCCTTGTCAAGCGCTGAGCGCTCCTGTTCCTGCCGGCGCGCAAGTGCTTCGCGCTCGCTCAAGCGGGCGGCGACCTGTCGTTGAACATCGAGCGCCAGGGCGGCCTTCTGGTCTATCAATTGCTGTCGCTGTTCCCGCAGTTGCAATTGTTCGGCCTGCAACGTCTGCATGCGTGTCCTTTGTTCGCCCAGCTGGCGCTCGTAGGCTTCACGCTCGCGCGCAAAGAGTTCTTTGTCCTGCGTGCGCAGTGCGTTGAGCGCCGCCTCGGTCTGCGTCTGCACCGCCTCGAGCGCCTGGCGCGCGAAGCCATCGGCCAGTGCGAACTCGCGTTCACAATGTGGACACGTCATGCGCGTGGCGGGCGCGAGCAACAGCCGTGCGGTTGGTTGACTCATGATGGATTGATCCGGGCCACGGTTGGGTTTACGGTGAGGGCAGCGACATCTGTCAAGGATAGGCGAAGCCATGAGAACGAACAAAAGCCACCTCGCCGCGGCGCTGGTCGCGTCGCTGCTGGCCTCGAGCCCTGTTTGGGCACAGCAGGATAGCGAAATCGGCCCCGACTATGCGGCTGCCCCCGAAACGGTGCTCGATCCGGCAGTACCCCAGGGCATGGTGTTCGAGTCCGTCATGAAATCGACGGACAGTAAACTCTATCCGGGCATCGCGCGGGTCGAGAGCGAGATCACCGCGCGCCGCGACGCCCATGGCAATCGCATCGCGGCTCCCGCCGAGCAGATCTCCACTGCCGCCCCCTATGAGCGGCATGTCTGGGTTTATGTGCCGCATCAATATGTGCCCGGCGAGCCCGCGCCGTTCATGGTCATTCAGGATGGTCATGGCTACGTGAAACTCGCGCCGGTGGTTCTCGACAATATGATTGCGGCGCATCGGCTGCCCGTCATGATCCTGGTCATGGTCGATTCCGGCGGCGGCGACGCCCAGGGCTCCGAGCGCGGACTCGAATACGACACGATCTCGGATCGCTACACGCAGTTCATCGAAACCGAGCTGCTGCCGCGCATTGCCCAGGAGTGCAATGTCACTTTCACTAAGGATCCGGCCGGACGCGGCAGCATGGGCGGCAGCTCCGGCGGCGTCGCGGCCTTCACGATGGCCTGGTTTCACCCTGAGCTGTATCGCAAGCTACTGATCTACTCGGGGACGTTTGTCAATCAGGCCTCGCCCGTCGATTCCAGCACACCGCGCGGCGGCTGGGAGTATCACGACCATCTGATCGCGAATACGCCGGCGAAGCCGGTGCGCATCTGGATGGAGGTGGGCGAGAACGACCTGCATTTCGATGACCCTGAATCCACCTGGCACAACTGGGTGCTGGCCAACAGGCGCACGGCCGCGGCGCTCAAGGCCAAGGGCTATGACTATCGATTCGTCTTCGCCAAAGCGGCCAAGCACGTAGACCCGCGCGTCGTTGCGCAGACCTTGCCCTCGGCGCTCGAATGGTTATGGCACGATTATCATTGAGCCTGCGCGTGCCCCCCTCGCCGCGTGCGTTCACGGTCGATCAGTAATCGCTTGCGCGCAAGACCCCAGCGATAGCCGCCGAGCCTGCCGTCGGCCCGCAGCACTCGATGGCAGGGAACCAGCACCGCGATGCGATTGGCAGCGCAAGCCGAAGCCGCCGCCCGAACCGCCTTGGGCGCCCCTATTGCGCTCGCAACCTCGCTGTAGCTCAGCACATCGCCCTCGGCCACCCGCAGCAGGAATTTCCAGACCCGGATCTGAAACGCGGTGCCGCGCAGGTCTAGCGGCAGGTCCGGCCGCGGGGCATTGCCGGCAATGTGCGCTTCCAGCGCGCGCATCCAGGCATCGAGCTCGCTCGAGTGGCTCATATCGGAGGCGATGATTCGCGCGTGGGGAAATTCGGCTCGCAGCTGCGCGATCAGCGCCGCATCGCTCGTGCCAAACTGCGCAAAGCAGACGCCGCGATCCGTGGCTGCCATCAGCAATGGCCCGAGCGCGCTCGCGCGCAAGGCGTAAGAAATGGTCTCGCCAGCGCCGCCGGCGCGGTACGTCGAGGGCGTCATGCCCAGATTGCGCATCGGGTGTCCGTAGACGCGGCTCGTGGACTCGAATCCGGCCTCCGTAATCGAATCCAGCACGCTCTTGCCGGCCTTGAGCCCTTTTTTCAGCAGCCGCAGCCGCGCCGCATCGTGATAGGCCTTGGGCGAGACGCCCAGCACGGCCTTGAAGGTGCGCTGCAGATGCGCGCTCGAGAGCTGCCCCTGCGCGGCCAGTTGCCGTAGCGAAATCGCGCTGCCCGCGTTTTTGTCGATGTATCGGGCCAGCGCCTGCATCAAGCGCACCGTCGGCTGTCCCGGTGGCGCAGTGCGCTTGGGCGTGCGGGCATTGCGTTTGAATGTTGCAGTGCTTGTCATCTGAGGCTCCGCTTTCAAGTCGTAGCATTGACTCTAGCGAGCCTCGGGGGCACGCCGCACTCCGATTATTGCGCAGTACTTGATCAAACTCTTGCAGCCTGAAGCATCGATGACAAAATGACATTCAGTGTGATGAAACTCCCCTCCCCCCAAGGAACTCTTTAGATGCGGCTTGTGACTGAGCAGATTGCTCTTGCCATGGCGGCCTGGATCGCGCTGCACGATCTTGCATTCGCAGCCCCGAAAGTCACGCTGCAGCCAGCCGGTCAAGGCCCGGATAATCGCGCGGCCGGTGTCACGGTCAACGACCCGGCGCGCGATCCGCCTCTGACAGAGGGGCAATTGACGCGGCTGCTGCGCCAGAAAATCAAGTACGTCTTCGTCATATTCAACGAGAACCACTCGTTCGACAACGAATATGGGACTTATCCGGGCGTCAATGGCCTGTACGCAGACGCCGAGGGCCATGCACGTATTCCGGCCAGCAACGTGCAGCGCTACACCGACATCAGCGGCAACGTCGTCACGGTGCGCCCGTTTCTGATCGGACCTGCTCTCAACTCCAATGCCATCGATAGCGTCAATCACGCGCATCGGGGACTGGCGCGCAAAATCGACGTGGTCGATGGAGCGGCGCGCATGGACGGCTTCGCGCGGGATGAGTACATGCGCTTCGCCAGCAATCCTGCGGCGTCGCAGGCGCATCAGCGCGAGGGCACACAGTTTGCGCGGCTCGTGATGTCGCACATCGATTGCGACACCATCCCGTTCTACTGGCAGTGGGCGAGCAACTTCACCATTTTCGACGATATTTTCGCGACCGAGGACACGCCCTCGGCGCCCAATGCCATCGCAATGATCGCGGGGCAGTCGGGCGAGACGCAGTGGGTCAAGCATCCGAGCACGAGCGCAGTGCCCACCGCGACCGGTACCAGCGGCGTGCTGAACGGCTATTTCATTCAGGCCGCAGGCGCGGGTCATCTGAGATTCAGTGGCGAGACCGGCACGACGCAGGGTCCGCCGCTTGTCAATGACCCGCAACCCTGGGCCGGCTCACCGTTCGACAGCACGCCCACGCTCAGTCCAACGGGCTTCGTCTCGGGCCGGCGCGAGCCCTACAGCATCAACGCCAACGAGTCATATGGTGCGAAAAACATCGCCTCCAACCTCACGTTCGCGAGCCTACCGTTGACCATGCTCGGCCGTCAGGTGACGGCCGCGCTGAGCGCGAATCTCGAAGTCGCAAATAACGCCGGTTCGTTTAATTCATCCGATACCGTCGACATTCAGCAGGATATTCCCTACATCCAGCAGCTGCAGCGCGCGCCGGTCCAGTGGGGCTGGTACCAGGATGGTTACGCCGCGGAATCCACTGACACCGACGGCGCAGCATCGCACGCCGCCTTCGTGAGCCATCACAGCGGACCGCAGTATTTCGGCTACATCGCTCAAACGCCCGCGGAGCAGGCGAATATGCATTCCGAAACGCAGTTCTTCGCCGACATCGCCCACGCCTCGCTGCCGAGCGGCGGCGTGTTTTACATCCGCGGTGGCTACCAGAATCAAATGGGCCTCAAACCCTACATCGTTCCCGGCAACCCCGCGGGTAGCGCGATCATTGCAGCAAAGTCCGGCGATGATGATCACCCGAGCTATGCCGACCGGCAGTTGAGCGAGGCGATGAATGCGCGCGTGATCAACGCGATTGCGAGCGATCCGAAGCTCTGGGCGCACAGCGCCATCATCCTCACGTACGATGAATCGGACGGCTTCTACGATCACGTGCCGCCGCGCATCCTCGCGTATGGTCCGGACGGGCTGCCGTTATCGCGCGGCATCCGCGTGCCGTTGCTGCTGATTTCACCGTACGCGCGCACCCATGCCGTATCGCATGTGGAGGGCGATCACAATGCCGTGATCGAGACGATCAATGCGATCTTTGATCTGCCGGCCCTGGCAAGCCTTCCGGATGAGAGGGCGGCGCTGGCCGCGGGCGATTCAGAGTACTTCAATCACTTTGGACCGGCTGGCTTTCATCAGAAGTATCTGGGCCCGCGCGACATCAACTCGCCGATCACCGAGAGCCTGCTCTCGGGCTTTGATCCCAAGCGCCTGCTCGGTCAATCCCCGCCGCTGCCGGCAACGATCGCGCGGATTTCCGCAGATGAGCTCACCGCCCTGCCCCACTACAACGGCGCGGGCTGCACGGCGCTCGGCTTCAGGCCCGTGCCTGAGCCGGCCGAAGATATCGTTCCGGCCGGCTTCAATCCGCTGCCTAGCACCTACCCCGCGGCGAATTGATCGTGCCGCGTCGCCCCGTGACCGTTCGCCCAATGCTCGCGCGGCCGCTCGCACTGCTGCTTGCGCTGCCGCTCGCGTGCCTGGGTCCCCCGCCCGTGCGCGCCGGCTCCGAGCACGCCGGTTCTGATAGAAGTATTCAGGCAGTGCATGGTCTGACGCTGGCACGCGTTCAATCGCGAGGTACAGTGCGCTGCGGCAGCGTCGAGCGACCCGGCATTGCCGAGCGCGATGGGGCCGGTCAATGGCGCGGGCTCGCCGTGGATGTTTGCCGCGCGGTGGCCGCGGCTGCGCTCGGCAAAGCCGAGCGCTTCGAGTACCACACCTATGAGCCTCAGTCCGGCTACGAGCGCGTGCAGGCGCGCGCGGATGATCTGTATTTCCTGACTGGTCGGGAATTCGTGGAAGGCAAGCTCATCGGCGCCCTGGTGCCGGGCCCCACGGTATTCATAGCGAGCGATGCCGTGATGGTGCCGGCCGACTCACCGCTCGAGCACGTGGCTGAGCTGGCCGGCAAGGGCGTGTGCTTCATGATCGCGGACACCGCCGAGCAGGCGCTTGGCCATTACTTCGGCAAGGCTGATCTTGCCTGGTTGCGGCACCCCTACTCCGAGCACGGCGAGATGCAGGATGCCTACGCCGCGGGGCGCTGCCAGGCCATAGCAGCCGAGAGCACCGAGCTCGCGCGCATCCGCACCCTACCGGGACAAGCGCGGCTGCGCAGTCGAATTCTCCCCGAGCTGCTCAATGTGTTTCCGCTGGTGGCCGCAACCAGCACGGCCGATGGGCAGTGGTCCGCGATCGTCGCCTGGACGGTGCACACACTCATTGATGCCGAGCGGCCCGAGAGCGATTGGTTCGCGGGCGGCGCGCGCGCGATGCCCATTCCCGCAGCCAATCTGGGGCTGAGCGCCGACTGGCAAGCACGGGTGCTCAAGGCGACAGGCCATTTCGGCGACATCTACGCACGCAATCTCGGAGCGGGCAGTGTCTATCAGCTCGAGCGCGGTCTGAATTCCAATCAGCTGGAGGGCGGGCTTCAACTCTCGCCATTCGTCGAGTAATCAGCTGCCCTGGCACACCCAGTTCTCCATGCGAACAGGAGAGATTGCAATCCAATGGAGAAGCGATGTAGCATAATCCAGCGATTGTCTATGGAAAATCCATTCTAATGGCCACACCCGAGCCGCTGAAGCCCTCGGCCTCACCGCTTGGACTGGCCGACGACGCGCGCGACACGAGCTCCGGTTCAGCCGAGCTGCAGCAGATGGCCGAAACGGCCCAGGCGCTCATGCAGCTGGCTCGCACGCGGGCGCTGGCTCCCAGCATGGAGAAGACGACCCGCTCGCTGAGCCTGGCCGAGATGGCCGATTTGATCCAGGTGCCGCGCAAGACGATCGAATACGCGATCGAGACCCGGTCCCTGCCTTCCGGCACGAGCAGCGGTCGCAAACGACTTTTCACTTTGGTCGAGGTCGCGCAGTTTCGCCAGCACTTTGGCCGCGTACCGCACCGCCCGCCGGGCTCCGCGCCCTGCATCATCGGGGTAGCCAACTTCAAGGGCGGCGTGGGCAAGACCAGCACCGCCGTGCATCTGGGTCAGTACCTCGCGCTGCAGGGCTATCGAGTGCTCATGGTGGATCTGGATGCGCAGGCGAGCCTGACAACGCTGTTCGGGCTGCTGCCCGACAGCGATGTGCCCACCGAGCTTACGGCGCTACCCTTTTTCAGCGGCAATGTGGATTCGTTGGCCGGCTCGATCCGCCACACCTACTGGCACGCGCTGGATCTGATTCCCGCCAATCTCGCGCTCTATAACGCCGAATTCGCGCTCGCGCGCCGCCAGAATGTCGAGAGCGGCTTTCGCTTCTATGCGGTGCTCAAAGAGGGTTTGGATGCCGTCGGCAAGAACTACGACGTCATCGTGCTCGATACCCCGCCAGCCCTGGGCTTCGTGACCACCAATGCGATGTATGCCGCGAACGGGCTGGTGATTCCTATTACGCCGGCCATGATGGATTTCGCCTCAGCCGCGCAGTTCTTTCAGCTCGTAGCCGAGCATGTCGATGTGATCAATCAGCACGAGGGCGGTGACAAGCGCTTTCGCTTTGTACGCCTGCTGGTCTCGAAGTTCGAAGCCAATAACAAGGTCCACGAGACGATCGAGGAATGGATTCGTCAAGGCTTCGAATCCGCCGTATTCAGCAAGAACATGGTGCTGTCGGCCGCGCTGCGTACCGGGCCGGAGTTGCAGACCGCCTACGAGATGGGCAGTTACTCGGGTGATCGGCGTACGCTGCAGCGCGCCATGAAATTCCTCGAAGACGTCAATGGCGAGATCGAGAAGCTCATCCGCCAGCAATGGGCGCATGAGATTCGCCAGCAGCGCAGCGCTGCAGAGGCGGCCGCGTGAGCAAGCGCGACGATCTGGGCCGCGGCGTGCTCGAGGATCTGGCCGCGCTGCGCGCCAAAGGCTCAATCAGCTCGATTCTTCCAGCCCGTCGCGTCGATCCGGTGCCGAACACGCTGGCCCAGGAAATGAGCGCGGGCTACATCCAGACGATCGCGCGGCTTAAATCCGAGCGCGAGAGCGGCAAGGTCGTGCTCGAGCTCGATCCCAAACAGGTGCGCGCGAGCGAGCTCGCGAACCGGCACGCCTTGAGCCTCAAGAACGAGGACGAGGATCTGAACCGCCTCAAGGCGGACATCGCGCGCCAGGGCCAGCTCGAGCCCATTCGCGTACGGCCCGCGGCGCAGGGCGGCGCAAGCTACGAAATCGTCTATGGCCATCGCCGTCATGCCGCCTGCCTGGCATTGGACGCCGAGCGCCCCGAGGGCTGGAAGGTGCTCGCGCTGCTTGATGCGGGCGCCGGCGAGATCCGCACTCACGTGCTCAAGATGTACCAGGAGAATGCGGCTCGCAAGGACCTCTCAGCGTACGAACAGGGCCATATGTTCCGGCTCTGGCTCACCCAGGGAGTCTTTGACAGCCAGTCAGCAATTGCCGAGGAAATCAGGGTTTCGCGACAACTGGTATCGAAATATCTGAAATTGGTGGATCTGCCCGAGCAGATCCTGCGCTCGTTCGGCGATCCGCGCGTGATCGCTTTGCGCTGGGTCGACGAGCTCGAGCCAGCGATCGCGAAGGATCGCGCCGGGGTGCTGGCACGTGCCGAACAGCTGTCCAGGCTCAAACCCACGCCGGCCGCCGATGAGGTACTGCAGGCGTTGCTGGATGCGCCGGGCCTGCCGCGCAAGCAGCGCACACCGGCCTCTGAATCCGATACGTTTCAGATCGGGCGCGATACGATCTACAAGCTCTCGCGCAAAGGCCGACGCGTTGCGTTCCGCTTCGGTAACGCTGTGCCCTCGAGCCTGGCACGCGAGGCTGTCGAAGAGATGCAGTCGCACCTGCGGCTCTGGCTCAAGCGGCGCCTGCAGGAGAAAAAGAAGTGAAGGGCTCAGCCGTCACGGCAGCGCGCAGCTTCGGCGCCAGGCCGGCGGCCCGCAGGATGTCTAACGCGTTAGACGCGCTTGTGACGCTGCTCATGCTGCCTCTGTCTAACGCGTTAGACGCTGCCGGCCGCGACCGGCGCCACCGCGTCTACGAACGCGGCGCGCCACCCGGCCGCACCCCACATCGAAACGCGCGAGGGCCGGTTGTACCGGCCCTCAGCATTTTGGGAGGAGCAAAAATGAGCACGCAATAAAAAGGCCCCTGTGCGGGGCCCTTTTATCAGTTTGGGATTGTCGGCTGATTCAGCTTCTAACCCTCGAACCGGACAATTTGAAGGTTAGACCGGTGATTCCACCGGGTCAAGCTTAAAGCCTGCCAATCCCTCGATTTCAGAGCAAATCGGCTGGAGCGCCGAGGGAGAGGTTATGCCTGTAGAAAACACGCACGATCCGCGGGTCGTGCTCAAGCGCGAGAAGTACTTCAACGTGCGCCCGAGGCCGCTGGAGCAGTGGCTCTGGAAGGCCGGCATCCCGTCGTCTGCTGAGCGGGTGTACTGGCTTCACTGGCAGGAGGGCTCGCGGCATCCGGACTGGTGCTCCGAGATTCCGATCCGGCGCGTCGCGCAGCAGTGCTGCCTGGATGTCTCGACCGTCACGCGGGCGTATCAGTTGCTCAATCGCTTGGGTTTGATCCGACGTCAGGATCCGGGCCGCGACCCGGCCAATCCGTTCCAGCAGGCCACCGCAGTGACCGAGGTCCTCGTGCCGCGCGAGCTGCTCGTCGAGCTCGATCGACACCCGAATCGCGCGCCACCCACCGGTGAGGCCGCGGCCTTGCGCGCAAGCGCGAGCCCGACTGGGCAGGGGGCAAGCGCACCGCCTGCGCCTGCTGCGCAATGCCCCGCGCAAACCCCGCGACGCGACCCGTTCCCGGGCTTGTCGATGAGGGAGCGGCTGCGTGCGATCGGCGCGCTCGCCGCGCTGATGTCGTCCTCTGAGCGCCGCAGCTTCACGCAAGCCCAGCGCATGCGGTGCCAAACGATGGAATTCGACGAAGACAGCAGGCTCAATCCCGAGCAGCGTGCGAGCGCGCTGCTGCTGCTTGAGATCTGCGCGGCCAAGCCCGCAGCGGCGCCGATTCCACAGCCCACGGGGAGCTCGCCCAGCGCGGCACCCGCGCTGCGCCAGCTCACGGTCTTCGAGCTTTCGCGCCTGCGCCGCGAAGTGCAGTCGGTGGTCGGCCCGGCGCAGACTCCCGAGCGGCTGCGCGAGGTAGTCTGGTCGATCGAGGAGGGGGCTCTGAGGCGCTTTCAAACGCTGCACGGGATCCGGATCGCACTCAAGAAACTGCGCGAGGGGGCCTGGACGCGCCCGAACCGTATGCCGCCGAACTGGGCCCGCGCGCTGAGCTCCCCGCGAGGACAGCTCACGCGCTGCGCGAGCGCAGCGCTCGAGACCTGCAGTAGCGCATAACGAACAGAGGATCTGTTGCTCCGAAGGATTGAAGATAAAAACCAAAGAACACGGCCCGCGGCCGATGAGTGTATGAATCCGATGGCGGACCGGAATCCGAGCCGATCGTGGAACGTCGCCGAACGTTCAGGCACTGCGTAGCTGTACCTTTGCCTCGTTAATTCCAGACGTTATGGAATATTGACCTGTGGATATCTGTGAAACATGGACGTCTCAGCCGGATATTGGCATTCAAGGGGTACATGTACCCTTTATGGGTTTTCCCGATACGGGACAGACTCTGGGCTTCGCCGGTAAGCGGGGTAATCTGGCAAGATCGATATGCCAGCACACCGCTAAGGAACGCAAGCATCATGCCTTCTCGCTCAACTGGCCTGCACCTTGCGCGCGGCCTGCTGCTCGTAACTATGCTCGGCGTAGCGCCGTGCCCGGCACAGGTCGGCAGCGCGAATGCGATCAGTGTCGACCCGGACGGCACCTTTCATATCCCGGCGCAGGCCATTCCGCTGTCCAACCTGATGAGCCCGGAGCTCAAGGAATCGCTGCTGCACGATGTGCTGCTCGCTCGCGATCCGAAGAACACCGAACATCAGCCCGACGGCTCCGAGCTCATTCACAAGATCCATCGCGAGCGCCAGGACGCCCTCTATCCCGTGCACAAGGAGGACACCACCGTCGGTGGCGTGCATGTATTGATCTTCACGCCCCAGGAGGGTCCGTCAGCGAAGAACAGGCATCGCGTCCTGATCGAGCTGCACAGCGCCGGGTGCTGGACCGATTGCGCCCAGCTCGGCTCGCAGCCCATCGCATACCTCGGCAAGATCAAGATCGTGGCGGTGGACTACCACGAGCCGCAGTTTCCGACCGCCGTAGAAGAGGTCGCAAGCGTCTACAGGGAGCTGCTCAAGACATATCAGCCGCAGCATATCGGCATCTATGGCTGCTCGCGCGGAGGCGTGCTCGTGGCGCGCTCACTGGCTTGGTTTCAGAAACACCAGCTGCCCAGACCCGCCGCGGCCGGCCTGCTGTGCGCCAGCGCCGGCGGCGCACGGGGTGATGCCATTTACGTGGGCAGCGAGCTCGGCAATGGCGTGATGTCGCGCGGCGAAGGGCAGGACCCCGACCTCGGAAAAATCGATCCGAATGATCCGCTGGCGGCTCCAGTCTACGCGCCCGACGTGCTCTCGAAGTTTCCCCCGACCTTGCTGATTGCCGGCACGCGCGGCGTCGAGTTGAGCACGGCGGCCTACACGCACGAGCAGCTCGTCAAGCTCGGCGTGGAATCCGATCTGCACGTGTTCGAAGGTGGACGGCATTCCTTCTGGTACGATCCGGCGCCGCCCGAATCGAAGCAGGTGTACGACATCATCGTCCGGTTCTTCGAGCGCCACCTGGGCGGGTGAGCCCCAGCCGGGGCGCTACTGTCCGCAACTGGTCACATGGGCAGGCAGTAGCGCTGGCTGTCCGGCATGCAGCTGCTGGTCGAATGCCACCAGCTCCGCTCCGGTAGCCGCATACAGCGCCATGAGCTCCACCAGATCCACCGTGCCGCGCCGTCCAAACAATCGCAGCACCTCGGCGAAGGTTGCCGTGGACACCTGCCTGGTGCCGAAGATCTCGCGGCCGAGC
>JBEKUL010000033.1:0-27050 GCA_049515055.1 Steroidobacteraceae bacterium
CGGTCACTGGCATTTTCCGTACCAAGCACGCGCGTCCTAACGATCCACGCGGTCCCTTCGGTCACGGCGGACTGCAATGCGAGGCCTGCCACGGACCGGGCGGTGCGCATGTGCGAGCCGGCGGCGGCCCGCCCGCGGGTCTGATCGTCTTCGGATCAAAATCCAGTACACCGGCGAGCCAGCAGAACACCAATTGCCTGGGCTGCCATCAATCAAATGCAGCGCACGACTGGTCCACGAGCGCACACGCGGCCAGCAATGTGCCGTGCGCGGGTTGCCATACCTTGCACGTGGAGCACGATCCCGTGCAGACAAAGGCAACCCAGATCGAGGTCTGCACGAATTGTCATCAGGCGCAGCACACCGATCTGTTCAAGCCTTCGCATCATCCGATGCGCGAAGGCCAGATGGCCTGCACAGACTGTCATACGCCGCATGGTTCCACGGCTCCGGCGCAGTTGATCAAGAACACCGTGAATGAGACCTGCACAAGCTGTCATGCTGAATACCGCGGCCCATTTCTGTGGGAACACCAGCCGGTGACGGAGGACTGCAGCACCTGTCACGAGCCGCACGGATCGGCACAGCCGGCGCTGCTGAAGATGCGGCCTCCATTCCTGTGCCAGACCTGCCACGAAGGCGCGGGCCATCCGTCCATTGCCAATACACCCAAGGGCTTGGCCGCAGGCACGCCAAGCGCGTACCTGCTTGGCGGCGGCTGCACCAATTGTCACTCGCAGGTGCACGGCTCGAATTCACCCTCGGGCCGAGCATTGATGCGCTAGGCAGTAGCGATGACACGGATCGATCGCCACCCTTACGCACTGTCGGCTCTCGGACTCGCCGGCACGCTGGCCGCCGCGAGCGCGCTAGCCGGCGCTGCTAGTCCGGACACCACTGGCTGGACCTGCACGCAGTGCCCGTTCTTTGAAGGCTACCAGGGCGAAAACGATGTAGGCGCACTGGCGGCGAGCGGCGCGAACGCGAACTATGGTCGCTATACCGGGGTAGATCGCAGTACCGCCTATGTCGATGCCGGCGCTGATGGACAATGGCACAGCGAGGACGGCTCCTACGTGAACTATGAGCTCGAGCGCCTGGGACTGGCCTCGCGCGATGGCATCGTGGAAGGTGGCCGCGACGGCCGCTACGACCTGCGTCTGAGTTACGACGGCCAGCCGAGCGACCTGTACGACACGGCCGTCACCCCCTTCCGCAATAACGACGGGCGTCTCGGATTGCCATCCGATTGGGTGGCAGCGGGCGCGACCTCCGGTATGAGCGCGCTCAATTCCAGTCTCGCGCCAGTCAACATCGGGACTCAGCGCAGTACCGTAGCTTTGCTCGGGCAATTCTTTGCCAGCCCCAGCTGGACGATATTCAGTGAGTTCCGTCGCCAGGAGAAGAACGGCACCGACCTCACCAGCGCGAGCTTTCTGACCGAAGCGGTGCAGCTGGCCCAACCGATAGATTACATCACGAACTCCTTTAACGTGGGCGCCGCCTGGGCGGGCAGCAAGGCGAGCTTGCGGCTGACCTACACCGGCTCCTGGTTCGAGGACGGCAACGATTCGCTGGGTTTTGCGAACCCCTACCTGCCGCTCGTGTCGGGCTCGACGCAGGGGCGCCTCGCCGATCCGCCCGGCAACACGCTGCAACAGTTCGCGGCCACGGGAAACGTTCAGCTGCCGTGGTTCGCCACAACACTCACGTACAGCGCCTCGCTCGGCAGCCTGCGGCAGAACGCCCCGTTTCTGCCCGTAAGCACCTTGCCTGACGCCACCGTACCGGCCCCGGGTTCCCTCGATGGCGATGTGCGCCTCTCGCACTATGCGCTGGGTCTCGCCTCAAGGCCGCTGCCGAAGCTCAGCCTGCGTGGCAATGCCACGTATGACGGACGAAACGATCAGACCACGCCGCTTGCCATCGCCTACGTCGCAACCGACACATTCCCGGGCGGCACTGCGGTGACGCCCCGCTATGGCGAGGATCGCGTGCGCCTCGATGGCGGCGCCGATTATGCGCTGCTGCATTGGCTGCGCGTCGGCGTCGGCGGACAATTCCTGGATGTGCGCTACTCACCTGATCAGGTATTCAGACACACTCAAGACGTCGAGAGCTGGGGACGCCTCGCGATCACTCCGATCGAGAACGTGAGCTTCACGCTCAAATATGGCGATGGGCTGCGCAAGTCCTCAGCGCTGGATGTAGCAGCGTTGCCGGCCGGTGAAAACCCGCTCGTACTCGATTACAACTACGCGCCGCGCGATCGCGTATTCTCCACGCTCACCGGATCATGGGTCGTCACCCCGACGATCACCTGGGCGCTCGAGGGCTATTTGGCGAAGGACGATTACCGCTCCTCGCTCCTGGGTCTGCAGGCCTCGCACGAGCAGCGCGGGTCTACAACCTTGACCTGGCTCCCGCGTGAAACTCTGAGCGCCTATCTCGACATCGGTTACCAGCGCCTATACGATGCGCAGAACGGCTTCACCGATGCCACGACCGCGCCCTGGGTCATCTCGGACACGCAGCGCTATTGGAATATGAGCATCGGTGGGCAGTGGGTTCCCAGCCAGCGCTGGGCCCTCACTGTCGACTACGTGCACGCCCCATCCTACGCGGATACGAACTCCGTACTCGGCGGCCTGGCGCAGGGGTTTCCACAGAACTGGACCAAACTCGATTCCGCGCGGCTGGGAGTCACGTATCGATGGACTCCTGCGCTGCAGCTGCATCTGCGCTATGAGCACGAAAGCTACAACAGCAATGATTGGGCCCTCGATGGTGTGGGCCCTGCTACCGTGCCGAATCTATTGGCTTTGGGGATCCAGCCCTATCGTGACAATGTAAATTTGATAGGCATTACCGCCCGCTATCAATTCGCCGGCGCGAGCGCGAGCAAGGCGCCATGAGCGCGCTTTCAGGGCGGTGTGCTAAAAAGCGGCGAGTTATCGATGTAAATGCGGTACGCGGCGATCTTTTCGCCGCGCAGCTCGAACACGTTGGCGAACGGCACCGAGACGGCAGAGCCATCATGGCGCGTATAGGTCACTGTGCCCTCGCAGGCAACCGTGGCGCTCTCACTGTCGGTCCACGTATGCAACACTCGGTGACGGCACGCGGCTATCGCTGCGAAAAACCCCGCCGCGGCGGCACGAATCGCCTCGGAACCGATGACCGTCGGGGCATTGCCGAACCTGAACTGCGCATCGGGAGTAAGATGTTCAACGAATGCCGCCGCATCGCGAGCGTCGATGGCCGCAAACAGCCGCTGCCACCAAGCCTGGTCAGGCTCAAAGACATGCTCTGCTGCGACTGCCACCTGCAAAGCATACTCGACCCGATCTCGACCTGCCTGATCAAAGATAGGTGAACTATATGCTCCAAACCCATCAGCCACTCGACAGGCCATCGCCTTCACTGGCCGGACCTGGTCTGGCAGCGGCGGCGCGCCGCGCTTTCCTCGCTACCCGTCCCGCGTTTTTCACCGCCGCGGTGCTGCCGGTGCTGGTGGGCACCGCGTGGGCCATCGCGAGCCTTCACCGATTCGACGGCGTGCTGTTAGCGCTCGCTCTGGCCGCCATGGTGCTCGTGCATGCCGCGGCCAACGTGTACAACGACGTCGGCGATGATGAGATCGGCGCCGACGCCGACAATACAAACCACATCTACCCCTACACAGGTGGTTCGCGATTCATACAATCGGGCCTCCTATCGCGCCGCGAGATGGAGTGGCTGGCACTGGGTTTGGCAGCCGGCGCGTTAGCGCTCGGGGTTGTCCTGTCGCTGTTGCGAGGTCCAGGCGTGATCCTGTTCGGCGTTGCAGGTCTAGGGCTTGGACTGCTCTATTCGCTGCCCGGCGCCCAGCTGTCTGCGCGCGGTATTGGCGAGGCGGCCGTGGCGATCGCCTTCGGCGCGCTGCCGGTGATCGGCGCGGCCTGGTTGCAGACCGGGCGATTTGATTTCAGCGCGGTGCTGCTCTCCTTGCCAGTGAGCGCATGGGCGGCGGCGATTCTGGTCATTAACGAGGTCCCCGATGTCGACTCGGACCGGCGCGTGCATAAGCGCACCCTCGTAGTGCGTTGGGGCGCACGCGGTGCACAATGGATTTATGGCGGTCTTACTGCGATTGCCTTAGCGGCCTCGGCGATCGCTATCTTGCGTCACGCCTTGCCAATCTGGTACGCACTTCCGGCACTGGTGCTCGCGGCCGTCAGTGTCAGGGCGCTAACTGGTATATCGTTCGAGCCGAGCGGGCGACGACGGCTCAAGCAGAGTATCGAGCTGACCCTCGTGACGCACATGGTCGGCTGCCTTGCACTCATCATCGCACTTCTTAGCGAACACGCGATCCCCTGAGTCGTGCGCCGAGGTTGACGACGTATCTCACTTCGGCAGCTTGTTGCCATTGTCCTTAAATTTCTGCCCGAAGGGTGTGAGCGGACCGCCGCCTGCGGGATTCGTGTGGCAGTCTCCACAAGACTTTCCGGTTTCGGTGGCAAATTGCGCCGTTGCCACCGCAGGCTGAACGAGCGTCAGGGAGGCGAGGGCCGCCGCCCCGAGCGCAGATCCTATCGCGCAAGCGAGCAATATTCGCGCTCTACTTTTTATAATCACGGTGGCATTCTCCTGTACGTTTGTTAGATCCCAAGTCGCGGCGGACAGCTCCGTACCCGTTCATCAGTCTCGAGGCAGCTATTGAGTAGAAGGTAAGATCTACGCTGAGTCTGTACGCTGTCGCACTAACAACCGTTGAGGCCAATACCGGCAGGCCGTAGATGAGGTACGCTGGCGCAGTCTGGAGGAGGGCCTGCAGAACGAGCGACCCGAAGCCTGGGATTACATCCGGCAGTCACTCGAACGCCTTTTGAGGGCTTCCAGCTTCGTGTTCAACGCTTTGTCGTGCGGCGTGATCGCAGGGATCGCGCGTTTGACCTTGAGCAGCTGGTAGACTGCGATTTGCGCCGCCCTAATTGAATATTCGACACCGGCTGCTGCGGTGACGTTCCCGCGCTGCCTCAAATCCGCGGAATGCGCGTTCGCACTCGACCACGGACTTCGTGGCTTAACTTTCGCTACGATCGAAAACAAGGAGTGCGCGGCCATATTGTGCGTTAAGGCGCCGATTCGCCGCGGTTTGTTGAGTCAACGGGTCGCTCTGTCTTATCCCGATTCTTGATGATCCACAACGTGAGGTCCCAGGCGCCGTAGACGCCCGCGAACAGCAAAAGCGTAGCCGCGCCTGCGACAGCGTAGGGTGCGAAGGATTTTTCGGCAATCAATCCAACCGCCCCGCCGACCAGGCATGCACTGCCGAGCGCCGGAACGCCCACATACGGAAGCCAATCGTGCCAATCGTGCAACGCTAGACCGAACTGGTGCCGCTTGACGACTACATTGATTTGATAAGCAAGGCCCGCGAGCCCACCCAAGCCGAAGATGATCCCGATTGGCCACGCGGACGGCCACGGCACCAGAACAGCTAATGCCTGCAATAGCACGGTACCAAATTGAACGAGAGTCGGTGTCAAAAAACCGCGACTTCCGTGCACTATGCGCGACTCGGAGAAACCTGTCCCCGCTACCGTCACGGCAACGAATAGCAATCCCATCAAAGTCGCCGCCGCGCCGCCGGCCAATATAAAGAAGTTATCCCAGTTGGGTAGCATTAGCGAGGTGTGTTGCTCTTAGAAAAACGTGGTGTAGGTGGAGGATCGAGCCAGGATACCAGTCGCCGCAGTTGGATGTTTGGCGTGTGCAGTCGCTCGATGAGCTCGAAGACTATCCGCTGCCGCGCATCTGCTAGAGAGGCAGTCAACCGATGATGTGATCGATAATCAGATGCACCGATTTTCCCGAGCGCGGATCCACGCTGACTGGGGCGCTTTGCAAGTCACCGGCCTGGCTTGCGGCCGTGCCGCCTTGCGAAATTCGTGCTTCGACGGTGACCGGTCCTGCCGTGGAGAGCTTTTGCCCGGGCAGCATAGCGAGCGAATCGTCCAGCCTGAACTGCAACGGCCATTGGCCGGTCTGCGTGCGCACCACCGCCACCGGTACGCCCGGCGCGTTGATCGACTTGGCCACAATGAATAGTGTCAAGCCGGCTGGAACTTTACTTTTCAGAGACTCCTCGATCGCAACCTCTCCAATCACTTGGACTGACGCGGCGCTCGCGCCCGCAGGGGACGGGCTCGACGCACTGTTTGAGAAGTCCATTACCTCCGCGACCAGATCCGCCGACCACTGGCCTTCAGTGGCGTTTCGGGGCGTTGCCGTCGGCGATGCGACTTCGTGTCTGCCGCGCGCTGCGCTGGCATCGCGCGTGCGCCCGAGAAATTCGTAGGTCTGCGCCAGCAATTCCCAGTCGGCCGCAGTGCCACCACCGCCGCGAAGTCGGCGCTCGAGCCGTGCGAGCATGACATCCACGGAGTCGGGCCCGTGCCCCGTCGTAATGGCCGAAGATGCACTGCTGGAGGCTATGATCGCAACCGGAGCCTTGCTGATCCGATTGGGATTACCGCGCCATGCGGAGAATATTAGCGCCGGCACAGCCATTATCAGCACGCTCCATGCGGACCACTTGAACTTGCGGATGATCCGCGGCTTGCCAACCTGCGGGAACCAAGGCCTCAGCGCGAAGCTCGCCGCCAGAGCAGTCAAAAGCCCTGCTGCAAACCATAATGCATCACGCTCGTCCATGATCAAGCAAGACCTGTCCTGTCACTGTGTTGCTAAATTCTCACCCGTCCCTGACCGGTTCAGCAAGCTCCGCGCCGCTGCGCGCGTGCGGGCCTCGCACCAATTGCCGCTTAGCGCTGCAATGCCAAGACTCCAACGACGTGGTGGAATCTGGTATATCGACGAGATCATTTACGGACCGCGAATTTGCGGAAGCCCTGGTACAAGCGACTGCAAGGAAGCCCAAGCGCTGCTAGCTCACCGAATGGAGGCGGTTCGAGCCGTACGGCTATTCGGGCGCCATCGACGTGCTTAGATCGAGACAAACCAGGGTGCTAGGACAGAGGAGAACCTTCCTCAAAGCGAAGATCTCGTATCGTAGTGACGCACGTCACGAGGCGCTGTATGCGGCGCCAGTCTGGACACTCCGGCAGCAGCCGACGAGCGCAGAATCACTCCCAGAAGCTGCTTAACGAGCGCCGACTCGGTGATCCGGTCACGCTGCGCAAGCGTTCGAACACGCGCCTTGATTTCGGCTGCGACCCGACATTGAATGAATGCGTCTGCCGCCATGGCAGCAATCGTGAGACAAAAGCCGCCGCCACGCATCCTGCAATCCGCTCAAAATGCAGCGAAACTCAACCAACGGTTTGTGGCTCACTTACCGCCTCCAGCTTCGAGTTCGACGCAGATCGGATGGATTCCGAGCGCCGCGCATTCTTAAATTCGCGCGACTCGAAGACGAAGAGCGTTGCCGATTACCGACACCGAGCTCAAGCTCATGGCAGCGGCTGCGATGATGGGACTCAAGAGCAGGCCAAACGCGGGATACAGCACACCGGCCGCCACGGGTATTCCCACGACGTTGTAAACGAAGGCGAGTACGAGATTTTCGCGGATGTTGCGCATCGTGGCGTGGCTTAAGGCTCGCCCGCGCGCGATACCGGCGAGATCTCCTTTGACGAGCGTGAGACCGGCGCTTTGCATAGCAACATCGGTGCCTGTGCCCATCGCGATACCGACATCGGCTTCGGCCAGCGCGGGAGCGTCATTGACACCATCTCCGGCCATCGCAACCACGCGGCCTTCGCTCTTGAGACGCCGAACGATGGCGTTCTTTTGATCGGGCAGTACTTCCGCCTCCACCTCCGTAATGCCGAGCTTGCCGGCAACGGCTTGGGCCGTGGTGCGATTGTCGCCAGTCAGCATGACGATGCGGATACCCTCACTGCGCAAGGTATCGAGCGCCGCCATTGTCGTCGCCTTGATCGGATCGGCCACAGCGATGATGCCGGCCGGTTTGTCATCCACCGCCACAAAGAGCGCCGTGGCACCTTCCCTTCGCAGTGCGTCGGCGCGCGCTTCGAGATCGGCGCTGGCAACGCCATGATCCTTGAGGAGCGTCGCATTACCGACTGCGACGCGTCGGCCCCCTATGGTGCCGGTCACGCCCTTGCCCGTGATGGAGGCGAATTCCGTAACGTCCTGAAGCGCTACCTTGCGGTCCACCGCCGATGCCAGGATGGCGGCGGCGAGCGGATGTTCGCTCGACCGCTCCAGGCTCGCGCCGAGCGACAGGACCGCGGATTCGTCGAAGCCGGCCGCGGGCACCACCGCCGTCACACGGGGTTTCCCCTCCGTCAATGTGCCGGTTTTATCAATCACCAGGGTATCGACCTTCTCGAATCGCTCAAGCGACTCGGCATTCTTGATGAGAACGCCGGCGCTTGCGCCTTTACCAACGCTGACCATGATGGACATTGGGGTCGCGAGACCGAGTGCGCACGGGCACGCGATGATGAGCACCGACACAGCGGCCACGACCGCCAGTCCGAGCGCCGGCGCCGGCGCCCATATCATCCAAGCGACAAACGTGAGAGCCGTCGAGGTCATGACGGCGGGAACGAACCAAGCGGACACCGAGTCGGCGAGTCGTTGGATAGGTGCGCGGCTGCGCTGCGCTTCGGCGACCATGTGCACGATACGAGATAGCACGGTATCGGCGCCGATCTTCTCGGCGGTGATCACGAGCGTGCCGGTGCCGTTCATCGTGCCGCCGATCACTTTGGCAGCCGCCGCCTTCTCGACCGGCATCGACTCGCCGGTGACCATCGATTCGTCGACCGCGCTTGCTCCCTCGGTCACGGAGCCATCTACGGGAACGGCCTCGCCGGGGCGCACGCGCAGTCGATCCCCTACGTGGACTTCATCGAGCGGCACTTCCTCATCGGTGCCGTCGGGACGAAGACGGCGCGCCGTCTTAGGCGCCAATTTCAGCAGCGCCCGAATGGCACCGCCCGTCTTCTCCCTCGCGCGCAGCTCCAGCACCTGGCCCAACAGGACGAGAACCGTGATCACTGCCGCGGCCTCATAGTAGACGGGGATGAGACCCCCGTGCTGACTAAGCCCTGCGGGGAATGCTCCTGGGACAAAAGTCGCCGCCAAACTATAGACATAGGCCGCGCCTATCCCCAGGGCGATCAAGGTGAACATATTGGGCGAGCGGTTGAGGATCGAGGCCCAGGCTCGTTGAAAAAAGGGCCACGCACACCACAACACGACGGGCGTTGCGAGTGCGAACTGAATCCACATCGAGGCGGCCATGGACACATAACGATCCATCTTCAGCAGCCCCATGTGACCGCCCATCTCCAAGACGAAAATGGGTGTTGCGAGGACGGCGCCGATCACGAACCGCCGAGTCATATCCTTGAGCTCAGGACTCGCGCCTTCCGCATCAGGGATGCCCTCCGGCTCAAGCGTCATTCCGCAGATCGGACAACTGCCGGGCTCGCTGCGGCGAATTTGCGAATGCATCGGACAGGTGTAGATCGTGCCCTGAGCGCTAGCGGTACTTGGCGCGGTAGGCGCTGAATGCACATGGGGTTTCAGATATTGAGTGGGATTCATGAGAAACCTCGCTTCGCAGCCGCCGCACCAGAAGTAGTAGGTGTGGTCATCGTATTCCGTACGAATCTTCGAGATAACCGGATCGACAGCCATGCCGCACACCAGGTCACGGGTTGGCCCAGCGCGCTCGCGCGATCGTATTACGATTTCCGAAGTCCTCGGCGCAGTCCGTTACAGCTATTTCGTCAGGTCCTGCGCGAGCACAGCGCGAAATAGGAGTTTCGCTGCAATTCGAGTGAAACGTCGTTGGCTTTGCCTTGCGCAGCAGGCGGAAGATGGCGCCAGACGTGACAGCTTGACCCTAAACGACCGGAACCGCACATGAAGGTCGTTTATGAAGTTGGAAGATTCCACGCCCGAACAGCGCACGCCTTCGGCCATTGTCTCCAAGAACGTCTCTGTTTCCAAATGGGTGAATGAGCGGTTCCCGGCCTGGGAGCAGCTCCTGAGCGCTCACGATGTCGCGAGCCTGGCGCGCCGGCCGCTGGGACAAGACGGTAGACGAATGCCAGGACTCCAACGACGTGGTGGAGTCTGATACATCGACAAGGTCATTTACGGAACGCGAATTTGCGAAAGCACTGGCACAGGCGAGTGCAAAGAAGCCCAAGCGCTGCTAGCTCACCGAATGGAGGCGGTTCGGGCCGTACGGCTATTCGGCGCGCGCAGGGATTGGACATTTTCGGGAGGCCGCGACCAAGTTCCTGACCGAGAACACGCACAAGCGCAGTCTGGAGCGCGACGCTCGGGCGCTGGCCAGCCTGGATCCATATATCGGCGAACTGCCGGGGCGTCGTGTGCATCACGACACGCTGCAGCCCTACGTCCGCGCAAGGCTTCAGGCCGGCATCAGTCCTGGAACAATCAATCGCGATCTCGCCGTAGTGCGTCGCATTCTGAACCTGGCGGCTCGGCTTTGGCGGGACGAGGCGGATCGGCCCCCGAGAGATACGGAGCGAACGTCAACTGCTCGCAACCTACGCGAAGCGGATACTAAATGTCGCTGATCGTTGGCCTGCTGTCACCGAAGCTCTCAGGCCGGAAACTTCAACTCCTGCTCGATCGCCTGGAAGCTTCTCCCGCCAACTGTTGGTCGCAGTCGTTGACATATAACCATATATGTTCATATAATGTACATATATGGTAGATGTGCTTCGACCCCGGGTGCTCGAGGCGCTTTCAAAGGCTCTCGAACCCGTCGTCCTGCTGCTGCTCAAGAGCGGGATTAGCTGGAAGGACTTCTCAGATCTCGCCAAGGAAAAGTTCGTGACAGTCGCAACCGATGCGTTTGGTATTCGGGGCCGCCCGACGAACCTCGTTCGCGTTGCGATATTGAGCGGTCTGGATCGACGAGAAGTTGCCAGGCTCCGTCGTAGAGCAAGCGACCGACGCACTCCCCCGCAGGGGTACATGAGTAAACCCACGCAGGTCCTGCATGCGTGGTATCACGATCCGCAATACCTCGATCCTTCGGGTAAGCCGCGGGAACTCGAAATCGAAGGAACGGACGGATCGTTCGCCGAGCTCGTCCGACGATACGCACCCGGAATTCCCTTGGCCGCCATGATCAAGGAGCTGCGCGCCGCGGGCAGCATCGCAGATGCCCCCGGGAACCGACTGCGCGCACTAAAGCGCTCCTACGTTCCACGCGAACTCAACGAAAACATGGTGCGACTCTGGGGTAGCGTGCTGCAGGACGTCGGTACCACACTGCAGCACAACCTCTATCACGATGCAGGTGCCGAGCCACGGTTCGAACGTCGCGCTCTCAGCCTGCGCGTCGATCCCGAGTCGGTGCCCGAGTTCCGCGAGATGTTGCAACGCGAAGGGCAGGCGTTCCTCGAGCGTATCGATGAATGGATCACCGCGCACGAGGTCGACGCGAGCGATGACCCGGGCAGCGGGGTGCGGCTCGGCGTCGGTATCTATCAGATTCAGGAGCCCGCAGCCTCATCGAAAAAAACGAAGGCAAGAGCCGCTACCCATTCGGGAGAACCAAGGTGAGCAGACGCATCATTGAGCGGATGGCCGGGGCAAGATTGCTTGTCCCCCTGACAGTCGCCTTTGTGTGCTCATGCGGCGGCGGAGTTGCCGGTGACTACGCCGGATCCGCCAATGCCGGATCTAACCCCTCCGTTACCTCTGCGTCCTCGACATCGGACGTGCCGCCGTGCGGTATCGAGGGTACGGGCCGGATCGTCCAGGATTGCTCGTATGTTCCTCGCCCCTGTTCTCCTCAATCCATCGCTGTGGATCCTACGGAGCAGTTCGCCTATGTGGCGACGGCAAGCTGCAGCGACGGGGTGCCTGGCTATGTGTCCATGTACACGATCGACCCAACTACCGGGGCCTTAACATCTATAGGGACGATCGCCGCAGGAACAGATCCTGTCTCCGTAGCCGTGGATCCTGCGGGCAAGTTCGCCTACGTTATGAATTGGGGCTCGAATGATGTCTCGATGTACACCATCGACGCCACGACCGGGGCCTTAGCGTCCATAGGACCGCCGGTGTCAACACACGGCTTCGGTGTCTACCCCGGGTCCGTGGCCGTAGATCCTTTTGGCAAGTTCGCCTACGTGACAAATGAAGGGGATCCGTGGGGTTATGAGGATGGTGCTGGTGGCAGCGTCGCGCTGTACACCATCGACGCCACGACCGGGGCCTTAACCTCCGCAGGAACGGTAAACGGAAATTGTCCCGGATTGTGCAATCCCTCGTCGTTGGTCGTGGATCCATCCGGCAAGTTCGCTTACGTGGCGACTGGCGGCGCTGGTATTCCATTCAACGTCGCGATGTACAGCATCAACGCCGCAACGGGAGCTCTAACGTCCATAGGGGCGGTCGCGGTAGGAGGCATTCCCAGCTCGCTAGCCGTGGACCCATCAGGCAATTTCCTCTACGTGGCGACGCAGAACGCCACGCCTGGAGCGGCCGGCAGCGTGTCCATGTACGCGATCAACGCCGCGACTGGGACCTTAGCGTCGATAGGGACGATTGCTGCGGGAACAGATCCTGTCTCCGTAGCCGTGGATCCCGCGGGTAAGTTCGCCTACGTAACGAATTCCGGCTCGAATGATGTCTCGATGTACAGCATCGACGCCACGACGGGGACCTTAACATCTATGGGGACGATCGCCGCAGGAACAGATCCTGTCTCCGTAGCCGTGGATCCTGCGGGTAAGTTCGCCTACGTAACGAATTCCGGCGCGAACGACGTCTCGATGTACAGCATCGGTGCCACCGGGACCTTGACACTCATAGGGACAATAGGCACATGAAGGGGCAAAATTTAAGGCAGAAAAAGAAATGAGAATCAAAAATGAGCAACTTCGGAAAGTATTTTCTTCTCGTGACAGGTTTCGCACTCCTTGCGATTTTTGCCCGCATTCCTGGGATCATCACCAGCGTTTAAGCCCACGATCGGGGCTGTAGCGTTGCCGGCCTCAAAGGAACCTAGGCCTTTCGCGGGACGGGCGTGAACAATGTCCTGGGTGGCCCTATCGCCGAAATTGGCATCAACGTCCTTAACGCAGACGGGACGATCCTCACCTAGACTTTGGCGCGCGCTTATAAGCGCGATCGAGAATGCCTAGATTTCCTGATCAAGATCGGCGTGGGTCGAGTTTCTGCGCTTACTGTGCGCTTGCGGAGAGTCGGCAGTTCAGTGGCCAATCGCTAATACGCTGATTGAATTGGTGGAAAGGGAGGGACTCGAACCCTCGACCCCGGCATTATGAGTGCCGTGCTCTAACCAGCTGAGCTACCTTTCCACAAGGCGCGCGCATTGTCCTTACCCTGGCTCCGGAGTGTCAAACAGCGGGCCAATGGTAACCGCTGCCCTCAAATCTGACCTCAAGTTGCTCGCCGTTCTGCCGCTAAGTAAGCCTGGACATTGCAGTGGGACCGGTGACGCAGCCGCAGATCGCCTGCCGATGCCAGCGCCGCCCAGGGTGTGGTGCGTGCTGTCGATGCTGTAAGGTAGGATACCGGGAGCGCCCCGACTGTTCCGCAGAACGACTAAAGACACGGAGCGCTTTACGGGGAAGATGAGTCAGCCGCCACCGATCCAGTACTGGTGGGTCAATCATAAGCGCACGCCGGGGCAGCGCCTGGTGGGCGCGTATCTGTGGTCGGCCCAGGGCCGCCGCAACAGCAATCGTAACGAATCCAGCCGTAATATGGCCCGCGTTCAGCCGGGCGATCTGATGTGGCTGCACACCGACCGTGCTGTGCGGGCTATCGGCATCGCGTTGGCGAGCGCAAAGCTCACCGACAGGGGCTGGCAGCTGCCCGTGCGTTTCATGGAACTGGATGTGCCACTGCAACCGGCGGCGCATGCGAGCGCGCTGGCGCCGGTACTTCCTCAGAAGCACTCACCCTTGAGCGCGAGCGGCGCCTGCATTGCGGGGGTCTACCTGACATCGATTCCCAGCTCGATGGCTGCGGTGCTGCGCGACCTGCTTGCCGGACAGGTTGAGGACATCGAGTTTCGCGTCACCGATTCCGCCGACTCCGAATTGGCCGACGAATGGGCCGAACAGGTCATCCAGCAGCGCACCGATCTGACGGCGGCGCAGAAGCTGCAGTTGATCCGCGCGCGCCGCGGTCAGGGTGAATTCCGTAAGAGCCTGGAGCAGCATGAATACGCCTGTCGTTTGAGCGGCTTGCTCGACCGCCGGCACCTGCGCGCGCGGCATATCAAGCCCTGGAGCATTGCCAGCGACCAGGAGAAGCTCGATGGCTGCAACGGTCTGCTGTTCTCACCGCAGTTCGATCATCTGTTTACACGCGGCTATATCGCGTTTTCTGACAGTGGCGAACTGCTGCTCTCGCGCCACCTCAACCCCGCAGTGCTGCAGTCCTGGAAGATCACCCCGCCGATCAACGTCGGCGCCTTCAGGCCGCAGCAGCGCATCTATCTCGAGCATCACCGTCGCGAGGTATTTGAGCAGCCGCAGAATGGACGGCGCGGAACTCCGGAGCGCGCCGAGTAGCAACGCACTTAACTTGAGTGCGGTGCCTTGCCGGCCCACCCCGGCAGGTAGCGCGCATCGATCGAGCGCGCCAGGCGCAGCCCATCGCGCGTCGCACGCCGCGGATCGCGCTCGATCAGCCGCTCTGGCACACGTGGGCGAAAAAAATCCGCCCACAGGAACTCCGCGAACGGCAGCTCCTCCTTGGCGTAGCCGCCCTCACGACGCACCATGCCGGCAAGGCTGCGATACGGGTCATCCTGCAGCTCCAGCAGGCTGCGCGGAATGTCGCCATAATCCCGACGCCGGCCCTTGCGATCGTAAGGGTGCGCCCACGAGCGAAATTCCAGTGTGCGCCAGAACACCGATTGCTCGAGCCAGGACAGATCGTCCAGCACCGCGAGCAGCACCTCTTCAATGCCCTGCTGGAGCAGCGCGATGCCCAGATGGTGATGGTCGATGATGTAATGGGCGCGCGCCGGCCCCAGCACGGCCGGAAACACGTGTTGCGCGAGCGCGATCTCGCGCTGTCGCTTTCCGAGTCGCGCCCATTGCGCGGCCTTGAGCTCGACCTCGGCGTAGCCGATCGACAACTGTGTCGGACGAAGCCGCGTGAGACGCGCGTGCGCCAGCGAGGGATTTCGATTCAGGTGATACACGGCTCACTCCTTAAGCTGCAACCCAGTTGCAGCTGCCGAATGCGCGCGCTGCCCACCACGTCCAGGCGCACCGGATCGCTGTCGGCGGCGTAGCGCTCGGACAGCGCCACGGCGCGCATTGCGGCGCGATCATAGATCAGTTGGTCGAGCCGCCGCACACGCTCATCGAGTTGCCCGACAATACCGCCCGGCCGATTGCGGCCGTAGAAGCCCGCATGGAAAGCGCGCGGCACGGCGGGGTAGGCGATCGGGCGGCCACATCCTTCCTGGATCCGCCGCAGCAGACTGGCCTGTTCCACGAATCCGAGGCTGACCTGGCTGTGCTGGAAATGACGGCGCAGATAGCTCTTGGGGCGCGACAGGTACTTGAGGTTCACGTGCGGGGTCAGCAGAGCCGCGATAACGGATCGATCGAAACAAACACCCCAGGAACAATAATCCCCGCTGCTCAAATAGTAGCCATCCGGATCATCGGGCGTCTGGATGGCCCGATTGTGATTGCGCACCGCGATGGAACAGAACAGAGTCGGGCGCTGCGCCTGCACCGCGGTGTGCCAGCGAAAGAAATCCCGCCCGATCATGATGTCCTCTTCGATCAGGTAGACGTAGCGGCGCGCACGGGTGGCCGCCTGAAGATAGCCAAGCAGAATGTTGGCGCTGAGCTTGGTGCGTCGATATGGACAGCGTGGCGTCAGCTGAATCTCGTAGCTGGGCAAGCGTGGCGCGAAACTGCGAATGACCGCGAGAACGTCCCGATCAAAGCCGCTGTCGGGCCGTATGACAACGTGCAGCGACTCGATACCGTCGGCGTTGCACAGATTGTCCAGACAGTGCCAGAGCATCTCGGCTCGACGCCAGCAAGGCACCAGCACGATATCGCGCTGCCGGTCTTTGCAGTGCAGGTCGAGCGCTGCGCGCGCTGCCAGCCCGACGGAGCGGCGAAATCTCCATCGATCGCGCGCCCAATGCAACATCGCTGGCATCGCTCACCCTTGCAGGACGGCGCCGGCCGGACATTGACCCAGATTCTCTTAAGCTAACACGAGCTATTTGTTAAAGGCGCTTAATCATTACCGCGCCCGCTCGGCAGGCAAAGCCCACGCGTCGTAGGGCCCCCGGAAAGTGGAGAATTTACCCACATCATTTACGAAAGTTAATCTGGCTTTCATCCCCTCTTAATGTTCCGATCCGTAGTCTTTTTCCTTTGCGATCTTGGTCTGTCTGCGACGTTTGCGCGGTTAAAGTCTGCGCCGTTTGACTGAATCGTCGATGACGAGTGTCAACCGCGATGGGGGGGCTCCGGGAGGGGTAATGGCGCTGCTACAGCCGATCTGCAGCCACTCATTCTTTAAATTCTGCCAGCGCGGATTTTATCCCGGCGTTTGAGGCACTGATCGCGAAGCCTCAGCCTGACTTGGATGACGATGCACTGGCGACACACAAGATATAGAAAGCTCCTGCCCAAGACATGAGTGCCGAATTAATCAGATCACTTTTTGTGGTTGCGTTGCCCACGTCGCTGTCTTCCGTGGTGTACAAGGCTGCCCGGGATTCTCTGGGCCTGCAGAACCCGGGTTGGACAACCGATGGGGAATTCTTGAATGCGGACCGCTTTGTTCTCGTTTCAGAGCCTAACAAAGATGGCAACAGGAAATTCACCGTGGAAGAGCAGGAGCGCGCCCTCTTCAAAAAGATCACCGAGTTTCTGGATCAGGTCGTGGTTTCCCATGGGTTCGCTTATAAGGATGTCGTGCAGCCGTTCGTAGTGAGTCAATGGATCAAGAAGAACCTCCCGCCCACTCTCAAGGTAAAGCGGAACATCGCGGATGTCGCGTACTCGATGATCATCAAGAACAAGTGGCACTATCCCAAGCGCTTGTTTCCCAAGACTGAGCCTGTTGAGCTGGCCGTCATACGGGGGCTGCTGCGGGCGCAGGAGGCGTTGGATCGCATTCCGGGTCAGGAGGTTGATTTCGATCGCTTGATCGAAGACGAGGGGAGTCTTTACTCTGCTTTGACTTCCTTATACGGCGACGGGGTGCTTATCAAATACCCCAGGTATATCGATCAAAAGTTTCGCGCTCGTCGGGATGAGGTCATGGGGCGGCGGGGCACGCCAGAATATGCCGCGATACTCGACTACGTGAATCTAGCAAGGGAATCAACCGTATGGCGCGGTTTTGAGGTGGGGCCACGGAACAGAATTTTACGCACTCTAAGGATCGCGATGAACCGGGCCACGACGCTGGGCGTTCGCGTTTGACGATACCGACGAGCGTATTGTCTCAGACGTTGAAGCGGAAATGCATCACGTCACCCTCGCGCACGATGTACTCCTTGCCTTCGAGGCGCAGTCGGCCGGCTTCCCGCGCGCCGGCCTCGCCGCGATACGCGAGGTAATCATCGAAGGCGATGACTTCGGCGCGGATGAAGCCGTGTTCGAAATCGGTGTGGATCACGCCGGCGGCCTGGGGGGCACTGCTGCCCTGACGCACCGTCCAGGCACGCACCTCCTTCGGCCCCGCGGTGAAGAACGTCAGCAACCCGAGCAGTTCATAGCCAGCGCGGATCACGCGGTTGAGTCCGGGCTCGGATAGGCCCAGATCGCGCAAAAATTCCGGGCGCTCCTCTTCCGGCAATTGCGCAATCTCCGCTTCGATCGCCGCGCACACCGGCACCACCACCGCATGTTCCGCGGCGGCGCGCTCACGCAGCGACGTCAGATAGGCATTGCCAGCTGCCAAAGCGGCTTCATCGACGTTGGCGATATACATGACCGGCTTGGCGGTCAGCAGTTGCAATTCGCGCAGATCCCGGCGCTCCTCCTCTGCCGTCTGCAGCGCTCGCGCCGGCGCGCCGCGATTCAGTAGCGCGCGCACACGCTCCAGGAACTCACGCCTGCGCAGCGCGTCCTTGTCCGAGCCGCTCTTCGCGGCCTTGGAGGCGCGATCCAGCGCCTTGTCCACCACGGCCAGATCAGCCAGTGCGAGCTCAGTGTTGACGATCTCGAGATCCGACAGCGGGTCGATGCGTCCGGCCACATGCACGATGTCATCATCCTCGAAGCAGCGCACGACGTGAGCGATCGCGTCGACTTCGCGTATATGAGCCAGAAATTGATTACCCAGCCCCTCGCCCTGGGAGGCACCCGCCACCAGGCCCGCGATGTCGACGAACTCGACTGCGGTAGGCACTATTTTCTGCGGCCGCACGATCTGGGCGAGGGCGCCCAGGCGCGGATCGGGCACCGGCACCACGCCGACATTGGGATCGATGGTGCAGAACGGATAGTTCTCGGCCGCGATCTGCGCGCGCGTGAGCGCATTGAAAAGAGTCGACTTGCCGACGTTCGGCAGACCGACGATGCCACATTGAATTGCCACCGCAAGCCGCCGCTTCAGGCCACGCCCGGATCGGGCGGCGCGCGGCGATGCAGTTGATGCATCGCCCGCTGCGCGCCGGCGCTCAGGAGCTCGGGCAGCACATCGAGCCCGCGTTGCACGGCCTCATCGATTAGCAGCTGCTCGGCAGCTGTGGGACGATCAAGCACCGCGTCGAGCACCAGTTCCCGGGCACCGGGATGGCCAACACCCAGACGCAGGCGCCAGAAATCCGGGCCCAGATGCTCGATCACGTCGCGCAGGCCGTTGTGCCCGCCATGGCCCCCGCCCTGCTTGAGTCGCACGACACCTGGGGGCAGATCAATGTCGTCGTGCACGATCAGCATCTCCTGCGGCGCAATGCGATAGAACTGCGCGATCGCGGCCGCCGGGCCGCCGCTGCAATTCATGAAGGCGGTCGGTTTGGCGAGCCATAAGTCGCTCTCTGCGACGCGCACGCGTGCGAGCTCGGAGTGCATGTGCCGCTCGTGACGCCAGCTGCCGCGCTGGCGCTCGAGCAGCGCGTCGACAAACCACCAGCCGGCGTTATGACGCGTACGCGCGTACTGTTCTCCGGGGTTGCCGAGACCGACGATGAGCTTGAGGGCAAGTCCTGCCACGAGGAGTCTTCAGGCGCGCGGTGCGGCCAACCCCCGGCAAAGCTGCCGGCGCGGCTCGCACTGATCGATCGCAGCGCCTATTTCTTGCCGGCTTCCTTCTTCGGCGCCGCCTCTTTCTTGCCCTCTTCCTTCTTGACCTCTTCCTTCTTCGGGGCCTCGCCCGCTGCTGGCGCAGCCGCGGTCGTTGCCGCGGCCGCAGCAGTAGCAGCGCCTTCGGCCGCTGCGACCGCCTCGGGCTCGGGCTCCGCCGCGCGCGGGCTATGCACGGCGACGACCGGCGGATTGCGATGCGCGAGCTGCGGAATCGTTACGCCCGGGGGCAACGGTATGTCGGCCAGATAACGGCTCTCATTGAGGTTCATGGCCGAGAGGTCGAGCTCGAGAAATTCCGGCAGATCCTGGGGCAGTGCGCTGATCTCCACGTCCTGCATCAGATGCGAGACGATGCCGCCCTGTGTCTTGACGCCGGGCGCCGCCGCCTCACCCTTGAAGTGAATGGGCAAATGAATGCGCAACTTCTCCCCCTCCACGACTCTCTGCAGATCCACGTGCACGACGGCATTGCGCGCCGGGTGCATCTGCACGTCGCGCACGATCGCCGGCTGGGGCTGCGCGTCGACATTCACGTGAATGATCGAGGAATAGAACTTCTCCTTGTCGATCAACGTGAGCAGCTGCTGGTGATCCAGCGTGATATTGCGCGGCCCACCCTGGCCGCCATAGAGCACGGCGGGGACCTTGCCGGCACGACGCAGGCGGCGGCTCGCACCCTTGCCCTGCTCGTGACGCGAGTCCGCGCCCACCTGATATGTAATACGCATCGTTGCACTCCTGACTGTTGTAGACACCGGCGACGCAGCGCGACCACTGCACCGCCACCGAAAAAATCGCGCCCGAGGCTCCTCAATCGATGTAGAGCGAGCTCACCGATTCCTCATCGCGTATGCGCCGGATGGTCTCGGCGAGCAGCGATGCAACCGACAGTTGTCGGATCCGCCCGCACTCGCGCGCAGCCGCCGACAGCCGGATCGTGTCGGTGACGACCAGCTCATCGAGCGCCGAACTCGCGATGCGCTCCACCGCACCCCCCGACAACACGGCGTGCGTGATGTAGGCGACCACGCGCACCGCGCCCTCGTCCTTCAGAGCCTGCGCACCCAGGCACAAGGTGCCGGCGGTATCGACCATATCGTCAACGAGCACGCAGCTCTTGCCGCGCACCTCACCGATGATGTTCATCACCTTGGACTCGTTGGGCCGCGGCCGGCGCTTGTCGATGATCGCCAGCTCGGCATCGTCGAGTTGTTTGGCGAAGGCTCGAGCGCGCGCGACGCCACCGACGTCGGGCGAGACCACGATCAGATTCGGATACTGCTGGCGCCAGACTTCCCCGAGCAGAACCGGCGAACCATACACGTTATCGACCGGAATACCAAAGAAGCCCTGCATCTGGTCCGAGTGCAGGTCGAGCGTGAGCAGCCGATCCACGCCGGCGCTGGCGATCATGTCGGCTACCAGCTTGGCCGTGATCGCCGAGCGCGTGGCGCGCGGCCGGCGATCCTGGCGTGCGTAGCCGAAGTACGGCACTACGGCGGTGATGCGTGCGCAGGAGGCGCGCCGGCAGGCATCGGTCATCATCAGCAGTTCCATCAGATGATCATTGGTCGGCGGACTGGTGGGCTGGACGATGAACACATCGCGCCCGCGCACGTTGTCCATGATCTCGACGCTGATCTCCCCGTCACTGAAACGGCCCACGGTTGCACGGCCCACGGGCAGGCGCAGGTGGCGCGCGATGTCGTGCGCCAGAACCGGGTTAGCGTTGCCGCTGAACAGTGCCAGCAGTTCCGAATCCACGATGAGGCTTTCCCTGTTTACCTAAGCTATGGCTGGGGTGGAAGGATTCGAACCTCCGAATGGCGGGATCAAAACCCGCTGCCTTACCACTTGGCGACACCCCAGCAGACTCCACAACCCTTCATCCCGTCGCATCGAGCATCGCATGCAAAGGCGAGCGGTCCAGGCCCCGCGCCACGAAACTGCTCCAACGATCCGGAACCCGCGCCGCGACGCGCTCGGCATCCTCCGCGCGCTCGAAACTGGCGAATACGCATGCGCCGGTGCCCGTCATGCGCGCACGCCGAGCATCGCCGGCGCCGATTTGCGCCTCGAGCCAATCCAGCGCTGCCCCTACCTCAGGATAGCGGCTGCGCGCGACTGGCTCGCAGACATTGCTGGTCTGACCCGCCGCGAAGGCGCGTATTGTGATGAGCGGAGAATTTCGTGTCAATTCAGGGGCCTGGAAGATCTCAGCCGTGCTGATGGAGCAGCCCGGATGCACGATCACAAACCAGCGCGCCGGCAGGCTCATCGGTTGCAGCCGCTCCCCGCGGCTCTCGCCCCAGGCCGAGGCGCCGCCCACGAACAGCGGCACGTCGGCGCCCAGGCGCAGCCCGATCTGCGCGAGCACATCCCTCGACAGGCTCGTGCCCCAGAGCCGGTTCAACGCCAGCAGCACCGTGGCTGCATCGGAGCTGCCGCCCCCGAGCCCGCCGCCGGCTGGAATGGCTTTGCGCACCTGCACGTCTGCGCCCAGGCTCACGCCAGTGTGTTGCTGCAGCGCCCTGGCTGCACGTATCGCCAGATCCTTTTCGGGGGGCACGTCGCTCGGGCCGGCCAGGCGCTGGACGATGCCGTCCTGCCGGGTCCTCAGGCCGATGGAATCACACAGATCGACGAGCTGAAAGAGCGTCTGCAACTCGTGGTAGCCGTCCTCGCAGCGCCCGACCACGTGCAGGAACAAGTTGAGCTTGGCCGGCGCTGGCCACCAGGACCAGGCCGCGCTCAAAGCCGCCACGCATTGATCACAAGCTTCAGTCGCAGCGATTGGCGCGTTACGGTCAGCTGCTGCGGCAGCCATTGACCGGCGGCCTGGGTGTATTGCGCATAGTCGACCTGCCAGCCGTCCTGCTCCAGGTGCGCCAGACGCTGCTGCTCATCGATGGTCTCCTGGGACGCAAAGTCCGGATCGCTGGCGCCGAGCACCCAGTAGCGCAGGCTGCGCAGCGGCGGCTCAAAGCCCAGGGTCGCAGCCAATTCCTCGCTGGCCGCGGCGTGCTCGAGCGTCACGCCGCGGCTGCTCGTGACACTCAGGCCCTCGGGCCTCTGCTCGATATGCGCGGCGCCGAAGCCCAGAGGCGCGCTCAGATCAAGCGTGGCCGTATCATGGTCTTGCCGCCAGCGCACGCCCGCGCTGAAACCGTCATTGCCGTTCGTGGCCGCGAGCCGGGCGTCGAGCTCGAAGTGCGTGATGGCCTGAAGGGCGCTCAGGCGCTGCTCCCACGCCTGGGGCGCGGGGGCCTGCGGCGCACCGCTCCCGGGCTTGAGCGTGCTACAGCCGGCGAGCAGCAAGGCAGCGCCGGCAATCGTGAGCGCCGCGCGCATGGGCGAGCGGCCGGCGTCAGCGCGGCTGATCATTCACTAGATGGACGTACCCATGCCCGTGGCGGGCATGCTCGGTACGCCCGCGCGCTGCTGCGCGGCGCGCACCAAGGCATTATCCGGATCGGCGATCAGCGCGCGGTTCCAGGCATCGCGCGCGCGGCTCTTCTCGCCCAGCGCCCAGAGCACCTCTCCCCAGTGCGCACCGATATCCCCGTCCTGTGCCAGGCGAAACGCGCGCTCGAGCAACGGCAGCGCCTGCTGCGGCATTCCGCGCCGGAAATAGACCCAGCCCAGGCTATCAAGGATCGCCGGATTGTCCGGCTCGCTCTTCAACGCGGCTTCGATCAGATGATCGGCACGACTGAGCTCGCGGTTATGATCGGCCAGCAGAAAGCCCAGCGCGTTGGTGATCGTGCCGTCCTGCGGCCGGTCATGATAGAGGCGCTCGAGCTGGCTGATCGCCGCCTCGGTTCGACCCGCCTTCTCGAGCAGGATCGCTTTTTGATAGAGCAGATCCGGATGACCCGGGCAGCGCGCGAGCGCATCGTCGATGCGCGCCAGCGATTGATCGTTCTCCCCGCCATTGGAGAGCAATTGCGCCTGTGCGATCTCGGCGCTCACACGCGCCGTCGCGCTGGCGCTGTCGGCGGCCTGCAGCAGTTGCAAAGCCTCATCGCGCTGGCCCTGCTTGTAGAGCAGCGTGGCAGCACGATCGCGGGCAGCGGCCTCGAGCGCGGTACCGCCGAGCAGCTCGTAGCCACGCAGCGCCGTGGCAATGTCGCTGCGCCGATCGGCGATGGCGGCCAGGTAGTAGACCGCGATCGCCGAGGAGTCGTGGTCATTGAGCAGCTCGGCGAAATCGCGCTGCGCCTCCTCGTAGTCACCGCGATTGAAGGCCAGCAATCCGAGACGGCGCTGCGCCTGCAGATGCAGCGGACCGTCGCGCAGCGCCTCCAGCGCCACACGCGCATCGCGCTCGCGGCCGAGCAGCAGCAGGACATCGGCGGGCGCGAAGCTCTGCTCTTTGGGCGCGGCATTGCGTGCCGCACTGGCCGCTGCCACGGCCTGATCGGCTTCGCCCAGGCCCGCATGCGCGCGCGCCAGCAGCACCTCAGCGGGCGCTCGCTCGGCTCCGGCGCTCAATGCATTCTGTCCGTACTGCAGCGCTTCGCGATAATTCCAGCCATCCACCGCGAGGTTGGCGAGCGCGAGCTGCGTTGGGGCGCTGCGCAAGGGCTCGGCCTGCACGCCGCGCACCATTGCCAGAGTCGCTGGCACGCCGGACTCCTGCGCGAGCTGCAGTATCGCATCGGCCGTCGCATTGGTGGCTGTGCTCGCGCGCGCACCGCCACGCTCGCCGGCACGCTCACTTGCCGAGCCGCCGCCCTTGAGCCAGCTCTCGAAAGCGCTGCGCGCATCGTCGATGTGATACAGACCCAGATCCGCGCGCATCAGCGCGCGCAAGGTGGCCGGCTCGTTGGGCACGAGCACACGCCAGCGCGCCGCCGCCCGCGTGGCCACCTCGAACTGGCCGCAGTCCAGAGCTACATCCACGGCGCGTGCCGCCAGCTTCGCATCGCTCAAGCGCTGGGCTGCAACCGTGTAATCGGCGGCCGCGCGACCGCAGTCGTCGCGCTGCAGTGCGATTTCCGCCGTCATAATCAGGGCATTGGACTCTTCCGTGTCGCGCGCGCTCTGCGCCGCGCGGGCGCCGTGCGCCAGACACAGCACCGCGGCGCTGGCGAACAGCGAGGCGGCAGCAAGGCGGCGCTGATTGAGCTGCATGGCCGCTAGACTATAGCTGAAGATGAAAACATCAATCCGCCAAAAGCTCGAAAGGGCCGAGCAGCGCTTCGAGGAGCTCGGCGGCCTGCTGGCCGAGCCCGAAGTGCACGGCGATTCCCAGCGCTTTCGGGAATTGTCGGTCGAGTACGCGCGGCTTGCGCCTACAGCGTCGGCTTTCAGCGACTATCGGCGACTCGAGCAGGAGCTGTCCGCCGCGCAGGCCATGCTGCAGGACACCGACGCAGCCATGCGCAGGCTCGGGGAGGAGGAAGTCGCCGCGGTGCAACGCGCCATGGCCGAGCGCGACGCAGCACTGCAATTGCTATTGCTGCCGCGCGATCCACACGATGAGCGCAACATTTTTCTCGAGATCCGTGCCGGCACCGGCGGGGATGAGGCGGCCATATTCGTCGGGGATCTGCTGCGCATGTACAGCCGCTACGCCGAGGCGCAGGGCTGGCAGATCGAAACGCTGAGCGAGAGTCCCGGCGAGCACGGCGGCTATCGCGAGGTCATCTGCCGCATCATCGGTCGCGGCGTGTTCTCGCGCCTGAAGTTCGAATCGGGCACGCATCGCGTGCAGCGGGTGCCGGCGACCGAGGCGCAGGGACGCATCCACACCTCGGCGGTGACGGTGGCGATCCTGCCCGAGCTCGACGAGATCGATAAAGTGCAGATCAACCCTTCAGAGCTGCGTATCGATACCTATCGCTCCTCGGGCGCGGGCGGCCAGCACGTCAACAAGACCGACTCGGCCGTGCGCATTACGCATCTGCCCAGCGGCATCGTGGTGGAGTGCCAGGACGAGCGCTCGCAGCACAAGAACCGCGCACGCGCGATGGCCTTGCTTGCCGCGCGTCTGCTGGACGCCGAGCAGGCCAGGCAGCAATCGGCGCAGGCGCAGTCGCGCAAATTGCAGATCGGCAGCGGGGATCGCTCCGAGCGCATTCGCACCTATAACTTTCCGCAGGGCCGCGTGACCGACCATCGCATCAACCTGACGCTGTACCGCCTGCCCGAAATCATGGACGGAGCGCTCGATGAGCTACTGCAGGCCCTGAGCCGCGAATATCAGGCTGAGCTGCTGGCGGCGGAATGAAGCACGAGCGCGAGCGCGCTGATGAAAACGAACAGCAGTGCGCCCAGCGCCACGGAGCTCGCGGTCTCGATTGCCTCGAGCGCCGGCCCACTGCCTGCGAGCAGCCCGGCCAGCACGCTGATGACTGCCGCGATGGCCAGCGCACAGACCAGGAAAGCCAGCAGCGCGAACACAACGGCGGCCAGCGAGCGCCCCCAGAGCGGCCGCAGCAGGCGCACGCTGCGCAGCACCGCGGCATAGGGACCGAGCCCTTCGAACAGGATGATCGGTGGCACGATCAGATAGCAGATCAGCAGAAACACTCCGGGTGCGATCAGCAGCACGAGCCCGAGAGCGACGCTGAAGATGGCCAGCAGCACGCCGGCCAGCATCGAGGGCAGGCGCACGAGCGCCGCGCGCAACTCGGCGAAAAAGCGCACGGGCGCGCCGAGCACGATGGCGCGCTGGCGCAGCATCATGGCGCCAATCAGCCACAGTTCGATCACGGTGCCCAGCACGGTCAGCAGCGCGTAATTCAAGTCGTGTCGCGCGCTCAGGCGCATCGGGTGACCGGTGGCGAGCCAGTACACATTGCCCAGCTGCGCGCACAGGACCGCAAGCATGCCCAGTGGCAGGCATTTGAGCACGGTGGCGCGAAACAGCTGCGCGGTGCTGTCCAGCACAGCGCTGAGGCTCGCACTGTGCGGCGGCGGCGCGGAAGCGCTCATAATGTCTCCGACATGAAGCGGGCCGACAATCTAGCAGAGCCGGCGATGCAGGCGAGCGGGCCTGGCCCGAGCGTGCGCCGCGCGCTCGCCGAAGCCAGCGCAGCGCTCGGCGCGGCGCACGAGAGCGCCTGGCTCGAGGCCGAGCTGCTGCTCGCGCACGTGCTGCGCCGAGCCCGCAGTCACCTGCACGCGCACCCGGAGCAGACCCTGGATGCGCACTCGGCCGCGCATTATCGTTCGTTGCTGCGCCGTCGCATCGAGGGTGAGCCGCTCGCGTATCTGACGGGCGAGCGTGAATTCTGGTCCTTGCCTCTCATCGTCAGCCCCGCGGTACTGATCCCGCGGCCTGAAACTGAGCTCGTCGTCGAACGCGCGCTCGCGCTATTGAGCGAGCCCCGCAGCAGCGACGCCGGCGCCAGGCGCGTGGCCGAGCTTGGCACCGGATCGGGCGCGATCGTGCTCGCGCTGGCCGCCGAACGGCCGCACTGGAGGCTCGTGGCCAGCGATCGCTGCGCGGCGGCATTGCACGTCGCGCGCCTCAACGCGCGGCGCCTGTCGCTCGCCGAGCGCATCGAGTTCCTCGAGGGCGACTGGTTCGCGCCCCTGGGCGAGCGGCGCTTTCACGCGATCCTGAGCAATCCGCCCTACCTGAGCGACAGCCAGGCCGGCGCGAGCTCATTGCGCTACGAGCCGCCCGTCGCATTGAGCGCGGGGCCGAGCGGGCTCGAAGCGCTGACTCATCTGATAGCCCACGCCGGCGCATTTCTCGAGCCGGGCGGCTGGCTCGTG
>JBEKUL010000034.1:0-26136 GCA_049515055.1 Steroidobacteraceae bacterium
TCGGGCAAGCTCATTTTGACCGGCCAGCTCGGGGATGTGATGAAGGAGAGTGCGCAGGCAGCCATGACGCTGGTCAAGGGGCAATCGGAAAATCTGGGTATCGATCCGCTGGTGTTCGAGAAGTCAGACGTGCACATCCACGTACCGGCAGGCGCGGTTCCCAAGGATGGCCCGAGTGCGGGGGTAGCAATCTTCACCTCTCTGGTCTCGATGCTGACGCAGCGCACGGTGAGCCACGATGTGGCGATGACCGGAGAAATCAGTCTGCGCGGCCTCGTGCTGCCCGTCGGCGGTATCAAGGAGAAGACCGTGGCCGCGGCGCGTTCCGGAATTCGAACGGTGATCCTGCCGTCGCGTAATCGACGCGACTTCGAGGATATTCCGGCCAGCGTGCGCGCGGCACTTGAATTCATCTGGGTGGAGCGCGTCGAGGAAGTGCTGAAGGTAGCCTTCAATGGCGGGCTCGCGCGGCGAGCAGCAGCCTGAGAGATAAGTCCTCGCGCGCGCCTGGGCTCGACCCGCTCGCGATTCAGCTCGATACGTCTCGCGTTACAGTCGCGGGCGCGGTGGTAGCGGCGGCTCGCGCCGCTGCCGGAGCGGCTGCGCGCTGCTGTTGCTCTTCGCGTATCTGCGCCGTGGTCAGTCCGGTCTGCGCGGCAATCACGCCGATCAAGCGGTGCGCGGCATCGCGCGGCAAGGTAATCGCGTGCAATTGCTCCCAGATTCGGATGCGCTCTTGCGGCGTGTTGAGTGTGGAGGACTGTTCGATCAGGGCCTGTTGGCGCCGCTCGAGTGTTGCGGCCTGCTGGCGCGCCATGCGTTCACGAAACTCCGAGCTCGGTTCACCGGCAAAAGGCAGTAACTCGCGTGAGTTCATGCGGCGCCCTTGGCCACGATCCGGCAGGTGAGTTCGATCGGGCAGCTCGACCCGGTGATACGATCGCGGGCCCGTACTCCCGTGCACTGCAGCTTCGCCGTTGCCGTGCGGGCGATCCGACCGCTCGCCGCGGCCACTTGCGCGACATTGGCGCTGAGGTCAAATTCGCCGTTGCAGTCGGCGCAGGGGCAGGTGAATCGAAAGAACGCGCGCGCTGGCGGATAGAAAGCGTGCGACTGCGATGAGGGGGCAGGCTCCTTATGCGCGGTGCCGCTGCGATCCGCAAACGCGAGCTCGATGCTCAATTGCGAGACATCCGGAAAAGCAGTACGCAGCGGTGGCGCACGGTCGCGGTCGTATTGCCGCTGGAAGCGCCGCTGCTCATCGACCGTCGCATTTTTGCGTGCGGCGAGCTTCATGACTGGGGCTCGATCGCCGAGGGCTTGACCAAGCTCGACTCCGGATTAGCTTCGGGGTTTGTTGGGGAAAAACAGGCTGGCGAGGCATGCCAGCCCGCCAGTCCAACAGTCCATTCTAGCACAACGGCGCCGCTTCTGGGCCGATTCCGCCCCGCTGCAGGCTTCAGCAGCAGCACCTGACCGGGCCAGCCGCTGCCCTGAAGCTCGCACAAGCCGCATCGACGCTATGATCGCTGCGCACGCATTGCGCGAACGAAAGACAGGGGAATCGATGTCGGCGAATGAGACGTGGGGCCCGACTGAGCGGGCCGTGGTGACAGCCTGCTTCCTCGGTTGGATGCTCGATGCATTTGATTTCTTTCTGGTCATATTCGTGCTTCGGGGCATCGCTAGCGACTTTGGTTCCGATGTCGCCAGCGTTACCTGGGCGATCTTCTTCACGCTGGCGATGCGTCCCGTGGGCGCATTATTGTTCGGTCGGCTGGCCGACCGTTACGGCCGGCGCCCCGCGCTCATAGCGGGCGTACTGCTGTATTCGCTGATCGAATTCGCCTCGGCGTTCTCGCCTTCACTCAGGGTCTTCATCGCGCTGCGTGCCTTATTCGGCATCGGCATGGGTGGCGTCTGGGGCGTCGGGGCAGCCCTCGCGTTCGAATCGGTTCCGACCCGATCGCGCGGTCTGGTGTCCGGCTTGTTGCAGTCTGGCTATCCGGCTGGCTACACCCTCGCGGCACTGGTCTTCGGGTTGTTTTATGCCCAGCTCGGCTGGCGCGGCATGTTCATGCTCGGCGCGGCACCGGGCCTGCTCGTTCTGTATATCCGCAGCAAAGTGCCCGAGTCGCAGCCATGGCTCGCTGCGCGCGGCGATCAAAAGCAACAGAGTCTGTGGGCCGGGCTGTCCGGACACTGGCTGCTGGCTGCCTACGCCGTGGCTCTGATGACAACCTTCAATTTCTTCAGCCACGGGACCCAGGATCTGTATCCGACTTTTCTGAGCGTGCAGCGCGGCTTTTCCAACGCGACGGTCGCCCGCATAGCCATTCTCTATAACCTCTCGGCTATCTGCGGCGGACTATTCTTCGGCGCTCTGTCCAGTCGCCTGGGTCGGCGCCGCGCCATAGCGCTGGCCGCGGGCCTGGCGTTGCCAGCCGTGGCGTTTTGGGGCTATTCACGCGGCGCCGTGAGCGTGGCGCTCGCGGCCTGCGCACTGCAGTTCATGGTGCAGGGGTCTTGGGGCGCGGTGCCGGCGCATCTGAATGAGCTCGCACCCGAGCGCATACGCGCGACCTTTCCCGGCGTCGTGTATCAACTCGGGAATCTTCTGGCCGCTTCCAATGCGACCATGCAGGCCAAGATCGCTGTCCATCACGGCAGCGCGGCGCACCCCGACTATGCCTACGCTTTGACGCGGGTCTGCGCGCTCGTGGCCGTCGTGCTGCTGCTGCTCGCGCTGTTTGGGCCGGAGCGCCGCGGCGTGCGCTTCGGCGCGCAGTGAACTGCAGCTCGATGTTGCGGCGCGCAATGCCCCCAATTCGGCTGCGCGGGCCGAAGGCTGCGTTGGGGCGTGAAGTCCACGGGCTCGTGCTTCATGTCGGCGCAGAGCTCAAGCAATTTTTATCTTTTTGAAGTTGTGATGGGCGGGCAATCAGTGTATAGATCATTTCAATAATTCACTGCAGCGCCGTGGGAGACGAGTGCCGCATAGCGCGGCTCTGAACACAAGTGATCCCCAGCATGACAACGATTTCCCCACTGACAGCGCTGGCATCGCGAGCGCGCGCTTCCGCCTCCAACGGCATCAGCCACGCGCGCCTCATGGAATACTCCGAGATGTATCTCGCCCTCAGTGCTCAGTCGGGCAGTAGCGAGGAGTCTCGCATCGCCACGCGTCTGCTGCAGGACGTGCCCGTATACCAGCACTGGGAGCAGGAGCACGAGCGCCTGATGCGCGGCGTGGCCTCACAGCGTCAGTTGCCGCTGCAGTCCCGGGAGCTCAAGAAGGTCGCTTTCCTCACACTGCACCGCAAAGCGCCTTTCGAGTATTTGCGCGATCGTCAGATTACTGGACAGGCCCGCCGGCAGCTGGTCCGGGCGCTGTTCGGTACACAGCTGTACACGCAGTGCATCCTGCGTGAGCACATGGCTTACCTGAGTTCGGCCTGCAGCTACTTCTGTTCCGGCTCGCTGTGCGGTGATCTCATGCGAGATACGGCCTTTGGCGAGGCAATCACGCACTACGAGACGTCCTACTCCGAATATTACCGCGCCTACTGCGATTCCTTGCTCGCCGAGCAGACTGGCGAGAGCTCGCCATTGCAGGCGCTGCTGCCCTATTTGCGCTACCAGCTCAAGATCATTCGAGACCATATGCTGTCGGGCGCGCCGCCGCAGAGCGAGTTCAAGCAGCTGCAGGCCCTCTACAACAAGGTCGGCGATACGCAGCGAGTGCCCGCGGTGCGCCAGCACTGATCTCGCGCCGGCGGGATGGAGGAATTCATCATGCCGAACACTCATCCGCACGCAGACGCGCAGCGCGCCAGCGCCGAGCAGCCGCCCCTGAAGACCCAGGCTTCAACCATAGCGCGCAGCGGCATATCCAGGCGCGGCTTCGCCTCGATGGACGAGCAGACCCAGCGCATGATCGCCAGCAAGGGCGGGCATAGTCAGGGTCGAGCCAATAACCCGGGCAACTTTGCTAATGATCGCGAACGGGCCCGCGCCGCCGGCCGCAAGGGCGGCGAGGCACACGGCTCGCATCGCAACTCATAGCGAGTTCGATGAGCCCAGCAGCTCCCGGCTGATGATGAGCTTGCGGATCTCGGTGGTGCCCGCGCCGATCTCGAGCAACTTGATCGCGCGATAGAGGCGGTTGATCTCGGCTTCCCAGATGTAGCCGCTGCCGCCATGGATCTGCACGGCTTCAGAGACCACCCGGGCCATGCTCTCGGCGGCATACATGATCGAGGCGGCGCTCAGCGCATGAATCGCGCCGTGCCCGGCCTCCTCGGCCCCGACCGCGTCGGCGGCGGCCAGCACGCGATATATGAACGTGCGCATCGTCTCGATCCAGACGAACATGTCCGCGATCTTGGCCTGAATCATTTCAAAGTCGCCAATCGGGCGACCGAACTGTTTGCGCGTGCGGGCGTGCTCGATCGCGAGCTGCAGGGCGCGTTCGGCCACCCCCAGGCAAATCGGCGCAATGGTGGCGCGCTCGTAATCCAGTCCCGACATGACGATGCCCAGGCCGCCATTCTCGGCGCCCAGGCGGTTGTCCACCGGCACGCGGCAGTTCTCGAATACCAGCTCGCCCGTCTGACTGCCGCGAAAGCCCATCTTGGTGAGCTTCTGGGCGACCTTGAAGCCGGGGCAATCGCCCTCGACGATGAAGGCCGAGACGCCGCGCTCCGCCAGTTCCGGCGCAGTTTTCGCATAGGTCAGCACCACATCGGCGATCGGGCCATTGGTGATGAACAGCTTGCTGCCGTTGAGCAGGTAATGATCCCCCTCGCGCCGGGCGCTCACGCGCATTGAGCCGAGCGCGTCCGAGCCGGCGCCCGGTTCGGTCAGGGCCAGCGCGCCGAGCAGTTTGCCGTTGCACAGTCCGGGCAGAAAACGCCGGCGCTGCGCCTCATTGGCGTGGCGATAGAGGTTGAACGTACACAGGTTATCGTGCGCGAGCCACGAGAGGGCGAACGCGTGGTTCCAGCGCGACATGGCCTGGGCCACGAGCCCGACGCTGAACAGGTCCAGCCCCGCACCGCCATAGCTTTGCGGAATCGCTACTCCCAGATACCCGGCGGGCCCAAGCCGCGCGAAGGCCTCGGCGGGCCACCACTCCTGCTCGTCCATGCGGGGCGCCAGAGGGTAGAGCTCGCTGCGCGCATAGCGATCGGCGGCATCGAGAATCTCGCGTTGCTCGGCCGTGAGCTCGAAGGCCAACGGCGGCGGGGGGAGCGGCTGCATTTGCGGCGCGGTGGGGCCCATCGGATAGACCTGTCAGGGGCACGGCATGCTGCGCCGGGCGGTGCCCGGGATTATCGCAAATCGACGGCGCGTTCGTGCGGGTAGCGGGACTAGGGCAGCTCGAGCGCCATGGCGAGCCCGGCTCAGGCCAGGGAGTGAAAGACTCGCTGCACATCCTCCTCCTGCTCGAGCTTGTCGATGAGCTCGAGGGCCTCATTGGCCTGCGGATCGGGCAACTCGGTGGCAGCCAGGCACAGATATTCGTGCTCGGCGGACACAGGGGCAATGCGGCGCGCCTCGAGCGCCTCCTGCAGGCGCCCGAAATCCTCGAAAGCGCAGCGCAATATCAGCTGCGGCTCGCCCTTCTCGCCCAGGCCTTCGCCCATCTCATCGAGCCCGTGGTCGATCATCTCGAGCTCGAGCTCGTCCTGATCGATACCGGCAGGCTCGAGACGGAACACGCCCAATTTACGGAATTGAAAGCTGACGCTGCCCGTGGTGCCGAGATTGCCACCGTAGCGCGTGATGATGTTGCGCACGTGGGCAACGGTGCGCGTCGGATTATCCGTTGCGGTCTCGATCAGCAGCGCCACGCCGTGCGGTGCATAGCCCTCGTAGAGTACCTCCTGGTAGTGGGTCGCATCGCGGCCGCTCGCACGCCTGATGGCCGCCTCGACCTTGTCCTTGGGCATGTTTATGGCGCGCGCATTCTGCATGATGCGCCGGAGCGTCGGATTGGAGCCCGGATCCGCGCCGCCGGCCTTGACCGCCATGCTGATGTCCTTGGCGATGCGGGCGAACTGCTTGGCCATGCGATTCCAGCGCGCAAACATCGCGTGTTTGCGGACTTCAAAAATGCGGCCCATCGCTGCTCCGGTTATAGGCTCCTGCGAGTGATCATGAATCATGCCATGCCGCGGGCCATGACACACCGGTGCACGGCGGGCGCGGCGTGTGAGCCAGCCGGCAAAAAAATGAATTGGTATTCATTATTCTGCATGACTGGAGTACAGTCGCGCGCAAGCTGACCATGCACAACCTGATCGCATCCTCCATTCGCAGCACGCAGGGGCAATTTGCGGCCAATGCGCAGCGCATGCAGGCGCTGGTCGCGCAATTGCGCGAGCGCACTGCCGCTGCGGCCCTCGGCGGCCCGGCCGCTGCGCGCGAGCGCCATAGCGCGCGTGGCAAATTGCTGGTGCGCGAGCGCATAGATCTGCTGCTTGACCCGGGCGCGCCGTGGCTCGAGCTCAGTGCCCTGGCGGCCTGCGGCATGTACGCCGATGAGGTAGCGGGCGCCGGTATCGTGACCGGCATCGGCCGGGTCAGCGGGCGCGAATGCGTGATCGTCGCCAATGATGCGACCGTCAAGGGCGGGACCTATTACCCGATCACGGTCAAGAAGCATCTGCGCGCGCAGGAGATTGCGGCCGAGAACCGCCTGCCGTGCCTCTACCTGGTGGATTCCGGCGGCGCCTATCTGCCGTTGCAGGATGAGGTGTTTCCGGACCGCGAGCACTTCGGCCGCATCTTCTTCAATCAGGCGCGACTGTCGGCACAAGGCATCGCGCAGCTGGCCTGCGTGATGGGATCGTGCACGGCCGGCGGCGCCTATGTACCGGCGATGTCCGATGAGAGCATCATCGTGCAGGGCACTGGCACCATATTTCTCGGCGGCCCGCCATTGGTCAAAGCCGCCACCGGCGAGATTGTGAGTGCCGAGGAGCTCGGTGGCGCCGATGTGCACACTCGGGTCTCGGGCGTCGCCGATCACTATGCGCACAACGATGCACATGCGCTCGCGATTCTGCGCCGCATAGTCGCCAATCTCGAAGTATCGGCGGGCGCCGCGTTGCGGCTCGAGCCTGTGGAAGAGCCGCGCTACGCACCCGAGGAGCTCTACGGCATCATTCCGGCCGATGCGCGCAAATCCTACGATGTACGCGAGATTATCGCGCGCCTCGTGGATGGCTCGCGATTTGATGAATTCAGGCAGCGCTACGGCGTCACGATCGTCACCGGCTTTGCCCACATCCACGGCTGCCCGGTCGGCATACTGGCCAATAACGGCATTCTGTTCTCCGAGTCCGCGCTCAAGGCCGTGCATTTCATCGAGCTCGCCGTGCAGCGGCATATTCCGCTGGTGTTTTTACAGAACATCAGCGGCTTCATGGTCGGCCGCAAGTACGAAAATGCGGGCATTGCCAAGGATGGGGCCAAGCTCGTCACCGCGGTCGCCTGCAGCGCGGTGCCCAAGCTCACCGTGCTGATCGGCGGCTCCTATGGCGCGGGCAACTACGGCATGTGCGGCCGCGCCTATGGACCGCGCTTTCTGTGGAGCTGGCCGAACGCGCGCATCGCCGTCATGGGCGGGGAGCAGGCCGCCAGCGTGCTCGCCACGGTGCGTCGCGATGCGCTCGAGGCCCAGGGCGTGGCCTGGAGTGCGCAGCAGGAGGAGTCGATCGGCGCGCCCATCCGCGCGCAGTTTGAGCAGCAGAGCAGCCCCTACTACGCGACCGCGCGGCTCTGGGACGATGGCATCATTGACCCGGCGCAAACGCGCCGTGCGCTCGCTCTGGGCCTGTTTGCGGCGCTTCGTGCCCCGATCGCCGACACGCGCTTCGGCACGCTGCGGCTCTAGCGGCATGGACACATACGAATCGCTGCAGCTCGAGCATGCGAGCCACGGCAGCACGGTGTGGCTCAACCGGCCCGAGCGCCACAACGCCTTCGATCAGACCATGATCGCGGAATTGCAGCATTGCCTGGAGCACCTCGCGCAGCAGTCGCAGCTACGCGCGCTGGTATTGGCAGGCCGCGGCAAGAGCTTTTGCGCCGGCGCGGATCTGGCATGGATGCAGCGCCAGGCGCTCGCGCGCTACGAGGACAATCTCGAGGATGCGCGCGCGCTCGCCCGGTTGCTGCGCACGCTTGCGCAGATGCCGCAGCCGACCGTGGCGCGCGTTCATGGCGTCGCCCTCGGCGGCGCACTCGGCCTCATCGCCGCCTGCGACATCGCGATTGCGACGCTGGATGCAAGCTTCGGGACCACCGAGGTGCGCCTCGGACTCACGCCCTCGACGATCGCCCCGTACCTGATCGAGGCCATTGGTGAGCGCGCGGCGCGCCGCTATTTCCAGACCGGCGAGCGCTTCGATGCGCCGCAGGCGCTGCGCCTGGGCTTGATCCACGAGCACTGCGCTGCCGATGCGCTCGAACGGCAAGTCGCGGCGCTGCTGGCAGCACTGCACGAGGGCGCCCCTATGGCGCAGGCTCGAAGCAAGCAGCTCATCGCGGCGCTGCATGGCCGCAGCCCGGCCGATCCCGCAGTGCTCGAGCAGACCGCCGAAAGCATCGCGCAGGTGCGCGCGGGACAGGAAGCGCGCGCGGGCATGGCCGCATTCTTCGCGCGGCGTAAGCCGCCCTGGGCGCAGTGAGCGCGGCCGTGAGCGCGCCGCGAATGTTCGAGAGCATTCTGATTGCCAATCGCGGCGAGATCGCCTGCCGCATCATCGCAACCTGCCGTCGGCTCGAGGTCGCGTGCGTGGCCGTCTACTCGCAGGCCGATGCGAACGCCCGCCACGTTCGCCTGGCCGATCGCGCCGTGTGCATCGGTGCGCCCCCCGCGCGCGATTCGTATCTGCGCGCCGATCGCATCATCGAGGCGGCGAAGCGCAGCGGCGCCCAGGCCATACACCCGGGTTACGGCTTTCTGGCGGAGAGCCCGCAGTTTGCCGAGCAATGCGCGCTGGCCGGCCTGGTATTCATCGGTCCGACGATCGCCGCGATGCGCGCGATGAGCTCCAAAGCCGCAGCCAAGCGGCTGATGGAGCAAGCGGGAGTGCCGGTACTGCCCGGTTATCACGGCGAGGAGCAAAGCGCACAGCGCCTGCGCCGCGAGGCCGCGCGCATCGGCTATCCGGTGCTGATCAAGGCCAGTGCCGGCGGCGGCGGCAAGGGCATGCGCATTGTCGAGGAGCCTGCGCTGCTCGAGGAGCGCCTGGCGGCCTGCCGGCGCGAAGCCCTCGCCAGCTTTGGCGATGAGCGCGTGTTGCTCGAGAAATACCTGCCGCGACCGCGCCATATCGAAGTGCAGCTATTCGGCGACTCGCACGGCCAGCTCGTGCATCTGCATGAGCGCGACTGCTCGGTGCAGCGCCGTCATCAGAAGGTCATCGAGGAGGCGCCGGCCAGCACTTTGAGTCCGGCGCAGCGCGCGGCGCTCACCCAGGCGGGGCTGGCAGCGGGTCGGGCCGTGGCTTATCTGGGCGCCGGCACGGTCGAGTTTCTGCTCGATGAGGCGGGCCACTTCTATTTCCTGGAGATGAATACGCGCATCCAGGTCGAGCACCCCGTCACCGAGATGATTACGGGCATCGACCTGGTGGAATGGCAATTGCGTGTGGCTGCCGGCGCGCCGCTGCCGCTTACCCAGGATCAGATCGGCTGCACAGGGCATTCGATCGAGGCGCGGCTGTACGCCGAGACGCCGGAAAATGGCTTTCTGCCGGCCACGGGCACGCTGCGCAATTTCGAATTGCCGCCGGCCACGCAAGCCTTACGTCTGGAGACTGGCCTGACGGCCGGGGACAGCGTGGGAATTGATTACGATCCATTGCTCGCGAAGCTGATCGTGCATGCGGACACGCGCTCGGGAGCGCTCGGGGCGCTGCGCGCCGGGCTGGCGCAGGTGCGCATCACAGGAGTGCAGAACAATCTGCTGTGGCTGCGGCGAGTGGCTGCCAGCACGCCGTTGCGGGACGCGGCGATCGACACCGGTTTCATCGAGCGTGAGCGCGGATGGCTCAATGATGAGCCAGCGCCGCCCGACGCACGCGTGCTCGCAGCGGCCGCGCTGTGGAGCGTGTGGCAGGAGCGCGCTGAGGCCGGGGCAGACTCGCCGTGGGCGCCAAGGGATGGCTGGCGACTCAACGGGATTCTCAAGCGCACGTTGCGCTTCGAAGCGGCCGGCCTGGCGTCAGGGACACAGGCCGCGGCGCCACTGGCGGTGCAGATCGAATACCAGGGCGCTGCGCTGCAAGCGTCGATCGACGGTGCACGCCTCGAGGCGTCGCTGCAGCCTGAGGATGGCGGCCTGTTTCGGCTGCAGCTTGGGGATGAGTCGCTGCGAGTGCGAATCGAGGCCGAGACCGGAGCGCTCCTGCGCATCGAGCATGGCATGCAGGCGTACCGGCTGCGCCGCCTGGAGCCATTGGGCCAGTCGCCGGCCGGGAGCGATGGCGCAACGCTCGGCGGCGCGGGGCTCGCCCCTGCGCTCAATGCGCCCATGCCCGGGCGCATCGTGGCTCACCTGGTGCAGGCCGGCGAGCGGGTGGAGCAGGGGGCGGCATTGCTGATCATGGAGGCCATGAAGATGGAGCATGCGCTGTGCGCGCCCGCGCCGGGCGCCGTGCGCCGCTTCCTCGCCGAAGTGGGCGAGCAGGTGCCGGAGGGCACGCGGCTCATCGAGTTCGAGCCTCAGGCCTGATAGCGAGCGCCCACCGCCCGCAGACAAAAGCCGCTGATGGCTGCCACCAGGCGCGTGCGAGCTCGCGCCGGCGGCGCCCTGCTGCCCGGCGCGATCGGCGTGATCAACGCCTCGGTAAACGCCCCGACAATACAGGCCGCTCCCGCCTCGATATCCTGCGCCGGAAATTCCCCGGCATCGATGCCTTCGCGCAGCAATCGCGCGAACACACGGCTGAATCGGCGCCGACAGCGGATGCGCTCGCTGTCGACCTCGGCATCGATCGGCTCGGCTATGAAGGCGTAGGCGAGATTGCGACCCTCGAGCGCCCGGTGCGCGAAGGACTCCACCGCGCGCTGCAATCTGAGGCTCACGCTGCCCTGCGCGTGCGCGATCTGCTCGAGAATGGCGATCTCATGGGCTACTGCCGCGTTCAATACCTCGACGAACAACGCCGCCTTGGACGGGAAGTGGCGATAGATCGAGCCGGTCGAGACCCCGGCGCCGGCGGCCACCGCCGTGATCTGCGCGGCTTGAAAGCCGCCGCGCGCGATCAGCTTGCGCGCCGCGCGCATGATGCGCTCGCGTTTGTCGGCGAGCCGCTCGGCCATGCGCGCCGAGCGCCGGTAGCTCGTGCTGGATGCCATAATGCGGGCAGAGTATTCCATGACGCAGGACTACAAATCAGCGCAGCGGCCCGCTCCGGACGAGCTGCTCTGTGCCATCGCCGATTACGTGCTCGCTACGGCGGGCTTCAGCGAGCTGGCGCACGAGACCGCCTGGCATTGCCTGACCGATGCGATCGGCTGTGCTGTACAGGCGCTGAAATATCCGGCCTGCACAAAACTGCTCGGGCCGGTGGTGCCAGGGGCCGTGCTGCCGGGGGGCGCACGCGTGCCCGGCACCGCCTGGGAGCTCGATCCGGTCAGCGCAGCCTTCAATATCGGTACCACGATTCGCTGGCTGGACTTCAACGATACCTGGCTTGCCGCCGAGTGGGGCCACCCGTCCGACAATCTCGGCGCCATTCTGGCGGTCGCGGATTATCTGTCGCGCTCCGAGGGGCTGGCGCGGGCAGCGCGTCCCACGGTACGGCAGGTATTGCGCTCGATGATCCAGGCGCACGAGGTGCAGGGCGTGCTCGCGCTCGAGAACAGCTTCAACCGCGTCGGGCTCGATCATGTACTGCTGGTGCGCGTCGCCTCGACGGCCGTAGCCGCCGCGTTGCTCGGTGCCACGCGCGAGCAGATCATCAACGCGGTGTCGAACGCCTGGATTGATGGCGGGGCGCTGCGTACGTATCGCCAGGCGCCGAACACGGGCTCGCGCAAGAGCTGGGCGGCTGGGGACGCGACCAGCCGCGGGGTCTGGCACGCGCTGATCGCGCTGCGCGGCGAGATGGGCTATCCGTCGGCGCTGTCGGCAGCGAACTGGGGGTTCTGCGACGTGCTCTACCGCGGCGCGAGCCTGTCGCGGCCGCAGCCGTTTGGCAGCTACGTCATGGAGAACGTATTGTTCAAGATCTCCTATCCGGCGGAGTTTCATGCCCAGACCGCCGTGGAGGCGGCAATGGCATTGCATGAGGCGGTCGCGCCTCGGCTCGATGAGGTCGAGAGGGTGCTCATCGAGACGCAGGAGCCGGCGCTGCGCATCATCGATAAGACCGGTCCGCTGGACAATCCAGCCGACCGCGATCACTGCCTGCAATACATGGTCGCGGTGCCCCTGATTTTCGGCCGGCTGACGGCGGGCGATTATGAGCAGCAGGTCGCGGCCGATGCGCGTATCGATGCGTTGCGCGCGCGCATGCAGGTCAGTGAGAACCGCGAATTCACGCGCGACTATTACGATGCCTCGAAGCGCTCGATCGGCAACGCGGTGCAGGTGCTGTTTCGCGACGGCAGCGCCACGGCGCGCATTGCCATCGACTACCCGCTCGGGCATAGGCGTCGGCGCGCCGAAGGGCTGCCGCTGCTGCGGCGCAAGTTCCAGGCTGCGGTCGCGGCTCACTTCAGCCCCGCGCAAGCTGGCGATATCGTGCAGTTGTTCGCGGACCGCGAGCGGCTCGAGGCCATGCCCGTGAGCGAGCTGATGTCGGCGCTGAGCGCGCACTAAGGGCTCGGAGCGTGCGCAGCCGGAACGATAGCGATCGATTGCGAGATGGGCTCGAAGATGATGCGGGCTTCCCCGCGCTCGAGCTGGCGCATAACGTGCGCCACTTTCTCGGCCAGCGTGAAGTCGCGTTCACCATACTCGGTGCCTTCGCGCAGCACGTACGATTCCAGGACGGCACGCAGCGTGTCTGCGGCCAGCGCCGTGTAGGGAACCACGACCGGCTCGTGCTCGTGCTCAGCTGACATACGGGCGCAGATCATGCATGCGATGGTGTTGCATCACCCGCGCTCGGCCCTGGAATGGACCGAGATGGCGGATCGGCAGCCGCTGCCCGGTCAGATACGGCTGCGCGTGACGGCTTGCGGGGTCTGCCGTACGGACCTTCACGTCGTCGACGGGGAGCTGCCGGACCCGAAACTGCCGGTTATCCCGGGCCATGAGATCGTCGGCCGCATCGACGCCATCGGCGATGGCGTCGCGGGCCTGCAGCTCGGGCAGCGCGTCGGGGTTGCGTGGCTCGGTCACACCTGCGGCGTGTGCCCGTATTGCCGCAGTCAGGCAGAGAACCTGTGCGATGCGCCCCTGTTCACCGGTTACACGCGCGACGGCGGCTATGCCACCGCGACGATTGCCGATGCGCGCTTCGCCTTTCCGCTGGGCGAGCAGGGCAGCGATGCGGCACTGGCCCCGCTGCTGTGCGCGGGGCTGATCGGCTGGCGCTCTTTGAGGCTTGCGGGCGATGCTCAGGCGATCGGCCTCTACGGCTTTGGCGCCGCGGGCCATATCATCGCGCAGGTCGCACAATGGCAGGGCCGCTCGGTGTATGCGTTCACGCGGCCCGGGGATGCGGCGACTCAGGCTTTCGCGCGCAGCCTCGGCGTGGCCTGGGCGGGCGGATCCGATGAGCCAGCCCCGCGGCCCCTGGATGCCGCGATCATTTACGCCGCGGTGGGCGCGCTGGTGCCAGCGGCCTTGCGCGCTGTGCGCAAGGGCGGGCGCGTGGTGTGCGCGGGCATTCATATGAGCGACATCCCGACTTTCCCCTATCGCTTGCTTTGGGAGGAGCGGCACTTGCTCTCGGTAGCCAATCTGACGCGACAGGATGGTATCGATTTCCTCGCCCTGGCACCGCAGATCGGATTGAGGACCCGGACGACGACTTACCCGCTCGAGCAGGCCAATCTGGCGCTTGCCGATCTGCGCGCCGGGCGCTTTGAGGGCGCCGCGGTGCTGATAGCCTGAGCCGCTAGTGCACGGCGTCGGCTGGATCGGGCGCAGCGCTCGGGAAGGCACCCGCCTTGCTCAGCATACTGGGCACGCTGTGGCCCAATTGCCCCTGCAGCCAGCGCGCCGTCTGGATCAGGCGCGCCAATGACACGCCGGTGTTCACGCCGCTGCGCTCGAGCAGATAGATGAGATCTTCGGATGCAATGTTGCCGGTCGCCGCCGGTGCGAACGGACAGCCGCCGATGCCACCCACGCTTGCATCGAGCGTGCGCACGCCCGCATTGATGGCCGCCCAGGCATTGGCAAGGCCGGTATTGCGGGTATTGTGAAAATGGCAGCGCAACCGCATCCCGGGCACCAGTGCATGAAAGCGCGCCAGCAGCTCGTTGACCTGCGCGGGCACGGCGACCCCGATCGTGTCGGCGAAGCACAGCTCAAACGGATCGGCGCCGGCCACACGCTGCGCGATATCGAGCACGTGCTGGATGGGCACCTCCCCTTCGAACGGACAACCGAATGAGGTCGAGATCGTGACCTGCGCTCGCACGCCGGCGGCGCGTGCAGCCGTTGCGATCTGCAGCCACTGCGCGATGGACTCCTGCGTACTCGCACCCTGGTTGCGACGATTGAAGGTATCGCTGACTGCCACGACCATGCCGATCTCGTTGCAGCCCGCGGCCAGCGCCCGCTCCAGGCCCCGGCGATTGAGCACGAGACCGGTGAAGTAGACGCCATCGGGACGGTGCAGCTGCCCGAGCAGGCATTCCGCGTCCGCCATCTGGGGCACCTTCTTGGGATTGACGAAGCTCGCGACCTCGATACGCCGCACACCCGCCTGTAGCAGTCTATCGATGAGCGCGATCTTGACGGCCGTCGAAACGACCTGCGGCTCCATCTGCAGGCCGTCGCGCGGACCGACCTCGAGCAGCTCGATGCTCCGGCTGATCATGTGCATGACACGCGATCGCACGGCTCAGTGCCGCGCGATCCAATCCCCCTTATCAATACGGTAAATCACGTTCGGGCGACCAGGCTCGCCGTAATAACTCACGTTCGCTTCGCCGATGAGCTCGGCGCCGAGCTTTTCCATGGCCTTGCGCGAGCGCCAGTTCTGCGCACCGACGTGAAAGATCACGCGCTGCAGGGACTCGAAAGCATGCTCGAGCATCAGCGTCTTGAGCTGCCGATTATACTGCCGCCCCCAGTATTCCCGGGCGATGAAGGTGTAGCCGATCGCAACCGTGCGGCCGGCCTCATCCAGATCGTAATAGCGCGAGCTGCCCATGACCGCGCCGCTGTGCGCATCGATCACCAGCAGGGCGCCGCCGGAGTCGATCCCACCCTTGAAATAGGTGGCAAACACGTCCCGCTGGTATCGATCCGGATTGGGATGCTGTTCCCAGATCAGTCGATCCGATGCCACAGCGTAGAGAGATTCAAAGTCCTCAGGCCGCAATGGGCGCAGCCGGATGCATTGATTCTCGAGGCTCGGCTGCAGGTTGAAGGGCATCGGATGGCATCGAATGCTGAAGTTTTTATTCTAGCCTGAGCCAGGGTGACCCGCAGCCGCTTTGGTACGATTGCGCGCATGAGATGGCGCCGGAACCGCATCGTTCGTCTTGTGCGCGCGCGCCCGCGCCTGCTCATCGCCACCGCCGTCGCCATCGCCGTGGCTGCGCTGCTGCCCGAGCAGCTCTCCGATCATCGACTCACGCGCTGGCTGATCGCGTGGAATGCAGGGGCGCTGCTGTATGTGATTCTGGTCGCAATCATGATGCGCGGTGCGAGCAGCATCCAACTGCGGCACCGCGCACAGCTGCAGGATGAAGGTCAATACGCGATCCTGGTTCTGGTCGTGCTCGCAGCCATCGCCAGCCTGGGCGCCATTGGCGGTGAGCTCGCGGTGGTCAAGAACATGCATGGGCTCGTCAAGGGCGGACACATCGCTCTGGCAGGGCTCACGGTAGTGTCATCGTGGGCCTTCATCCAGGTCATGTTTGCGATGCACTATGCGAACATCTATTACGCGGCGACCGCTCGTGGCCAGCCCGCCGGCCTGCGCTTTCCGGAGGACCTCGCCCCGGACTTCGGCGATTTTTTCTATTTTTCCGCCATCATCGGCACCTCGGGGCAGACTGCGGATGTGGCATTCGTGAGCCGCACCATGCGCCGCATCGGTTCCGTGCATTGCATTCTGGCTTACATGTTCAACACGGTCGTGCTCGCGCTGCTGATCAACATCGGCGCGAGCATGTTCTAAAAGAGCAAGCCCGGCTCATGAGCTCGCGCGCGTGGCTCGCATTCCTGGCACTGGGCATCATCTGGGGCGTGCCGTACTTTTTCATCAAACTGGCCGTGCAGGAACTCTCGCCATGGCTGATCGCGTGGGCCCGCATCGTGCTCGCGACGCTCATTCTTCTGCCGATCGCCTGGCGGCGCGGTGCCCTGCGGCCGCTGCTCGCGCACAAGGGCGCGGTCTGCGCGTTCGGGCTGCTCGAGTTTGCCGTGCCCTTTGTGGCCATCTCGCTGGCGGAGCGCTGGATCAGCTCCTCGATCGCCGGCATTCTCATCGCGACCGTACCGCTGATCATCGCCTTGATCTCGCGCTTCTTCGGCGTGCATGAGCGCTTCGGTCCCTGGCGGGTGCTGGGTCTGCTGGTCGGGTTGATCGGCGTAGTCGCCTTGCTCGGACTGGGCAGCATTTCCGGGCCGCTCGGCTGGGCGGGGGTCGGCTGCATAGCACTCGCGACCATTGGCTATGCCATCGGCCCGTTGATCGTGCAACGCCATCTCAAGCTCATCGATCCCTTCGGTCCCATTGCCGGCAGCCTGCTGGTCGCCGGGCTGATGCTGCTGCCGGCGGCGCTATGCTCGCTTCCCGCGCAGATGCCTTCGGCCCTTGCCCTGGCGTGCATCGCGGTGCTCGGCGTCGTATGCACTGCGCTGGCTATGCTGCTGCTGTTCTACCTGATCGGCCACGCGGGGGCGGCGCGCGCATCGGTGATTACCTACATCAATCCCGCGGTCGCCTCACTGCTGGGCGTCGCGATCCTGCACGAGCGCCTCGGAGTGGGCGGCCTCGCGGGACTGGCACTGATCCTGTCGGGCTCCTGGCTCGCGACTCGCGGCGCGCTGGCGGCGCCCGGCTCGAGCAGCGAGGCTGCAGCCCTCGACAGTTGAGGATCAGCGCGCCCTGAAGCTGCGCACCAAGTCCGGGCGCAATTGCGCCCCGGAGCACTGGCGGGGTGCGCGCGAGGCCGCAGCCAGGCATTTTCGAGCCCATAGCCGCGGCACAACGCTTGCAACCGGGCTGAGGTATTACCGAATGCTGCTTTCGTAATATCGACCCCGGGGGAGGGCGCTCCATGAGTTCAATACGACCAGGCGTTGTGCGCACGCTGCTGTTGTGCCTGACCCTGCTCGGTGCGCGTGCGGCCGGGGCTGCCTCGCTGAGCCTCGGCTACAGCGACTGGCCTGGTTGGGTAGCCTGGCAGGTGGCGATCGACAAGGGCTGGCTCAAGGAGGCCGGGCTCGATATCAATTTCAATTGGTTCGATTACTCGGCATCGATGGACGCGTATGCCGCCGGCAAGATCGACGGTGACTTCGTCACCAACGGCGATGCGCTCGTGACCGGTGCGGGCGGTGCGCGCAATCTGATCATCCTGGCCACCGACTATTCCAACGGCAACGACATGATTGTCGCGCGGCCGGGCATCAAAACGATACAGGAGCTCAAGGGCAAGAAGGTCGGGATCGAGATCGGGCTGGTCGAGCATCTGCTCCTGCTCGATGGGCTCAAGAAGGCCGGGATGTCGCAAAACGATGTGACACTGGTGAACTCGAAGACCAACGAGACCCCGCAGGTGCTGGCCTCGGGTCAGGTCGATGCGATCGGGGCCTGGCAACCCAACTCCGGCATGGCGATGAAAGCCGTGCCCGGTGCGCGTCCGGTTTACACCTCTGCGCAGGCTCCCGGCCTCATTTACGACGTGCTGATGGTCAGCCCCTCGAGCCTGGCGGCGCATCGCGCCGAATACCTGAAGCTGATCCATGTCTGGGATCGCGTCGTGAAGTACATCAACGATCCGGCGACGCAGCCTGATGCGGTGAGCATCATGGCGGCGCGCGTGGGTCTGACGCCGGCGCAGTACCTGCCTCTGCTCGCCGGCACCCATCTGCTCGACGTCGCCGCGGGCAAGAAGGTGTTCGTCAAGGCCGAGGGACTCGGCTCGCTGTATGGCTCTTCGAGCATCGTCGATGATTTCAATGTCAGGAACAGCGTGTACAAGCAGGCGCAGAACATCGATGCCTACATCGTACCGGCGTTGATTGCGGCGCAGCCCTAAAGCGGCAGCGTAAGCGGGGCCGGACCAGGGGCTTGGGCATGTACAGCAGCGAGAAGATTCAACAGACGCAGCAGCATCTGGCCGAACGCGGCGTGCGCTATTGCATCGGTGCCTTTGTCGATATCCACGGCGTGCCCAAGGCGAAGGTCGTGCCGCTCGCGCATCTGCCGCAGATGGCCGCCGGCTCCGAGCGCTATACGGGCTACGCACTCGATGGCCTGGGTCAGGCGCCCAATGACGATGAGATCAGCTCGGTGCCTGACCTGGACCATATCGTGCAATTGCCATGGGAGCCGAAGATCGCCTGGATGCCGGCCGACAATTATTTTCAGGGCAAGCCCTACGCGCTCAGTACGCGCGTCGCGCTCAAGGGGATGCTGGCGCAGGCCGCGCAGCTCGGATTCGGGCTGAACCTGGGAATCGAGTGCGAGGTCTACGTGCTCAGGCAGCATGCCGATGGCTCGCTCTCGGTTCCCAACCCGGACGACAAGCTGCTCAAGCCCTGCTACGACGTGCGCGGATTTATCGACAACTTCCGCTGGCTCGATCAGATCGCCAGCGCCATGGACGATCTGGGATGGGACCTCTACTCGTTCGATCACGAGGACGGCAACGGCCAGTACGAGTTCGACTTTCAGTACGCCGATGCACTGACCATGTGCGATCGGCTGATCTTCTTTCGCGAGATGGCCAAGCACTATGCGCGCGAGCAGGGCCTGATCGCCACGATGATGCCCAAGCCGTTTGCAAATCGCACCGGCACCGGAGCGCACTTCAACATGTCGCTCTACGAATTGGGCAGCGGCCGGAACGCATTTGCCCGCGCGAGCGCGGATGACCCGCGTGGCCTCGGGCTCACCGAGCTGGGCTACTACTTCATCGGCGGCATACTGCGGCATGGCAAGGCGCTGTGCGCGGCCTTCGCGCCGACTGTCAACAGCTACAAACGGCTCGTGCGCCAGGGCGCGATGAGCTATTTCTCGTGGGCACCGGTGTTCAATTCATACGGCTCGAACAACCGCACCAACTCGCTGCGCGTGCCCTCGGGCGGCGGCCGCTGCGAGGCGCGTAATGCCGACGGTTCGGTGAACCCCTATCTGGCCGCCACCCTGGCTCTGGCAGCCGGCCTGGAAGGCATACGCGAGCGCATCGACCCGGGCAAGCCGATCGAAGATAACCTCTACGCGATCAGCGAAGCCGAGCGGCGCGCCCGCGGCATCGATTTCCTCCCGCAGACGTTGCAGGAGGCCGTGGCGGAATTCGCCGCCGATCCGCTCATCGAGCGCACGCTCGGCACCGAGCTGCGCGATGAGTTCGTGCATTACAAGAGTCTCGAGTGGCAGTCCTATCACCTGAGCGTCAGTGCCTGGGAGATCGAGCGCTACAGTCAGGCCTTTTAGCCTGCGCGATGCGCACTCGTCGCCAGCGGGCGCAAAATCGGCCGGTCAGCCGCATCAGCATGTCGCTGTCCGAGGAGTTGCTCGCGCAGCTCGATGCGATGGTTGGGCAGCGCGGCTTTGAGAGCCGCTCGCATGCGCTCAGCGACATGCTGCACCAGTTCCTGACCGAGCATAAGCGCCAGCGCGGCGATGAGCTGATGGTAGGCACCGTGACCCTGTTCTATGACAACTCGGTGGCCGGGCTGCAGAAGCAGTTGGCCGATCTGCAGTTTCGGCACATCGATGAGGTCATCAGTTCGCTGCACATTCACCTGATGCACAATCAGACCATGGAAGTGATCCTGGTGCAGGGCCCGGTGAGAGTTCTGCAGTGCGTGGCCGATGAGATGATTTCGCGCCGTGGTGTAATTTGCGGCCGCATGCACCTGGTGGCCGCGCTGATCCCGCCGTTGCACCCGTTGCAGAAGGGAAGTGTTTCTAAAACGGGTAGTTCAGGCCCGTGAACACCGCCAGTCCTTCGCTGCCGTAACCGATATCGACACGACCGACTACCGAGGGACGCGTCACGCCGCGAAAGCCGATGCCACCGACGGCGTGCATATCCGTCAGCGGATTGGTGCTCGGTCGCGCAAATACACGGGCCAGATCAACGAAGGGCGTGATCTCCAGGTCGACCTGGGTGGAGAAGGTGTTGAAGCTGGCTACCCGATTGCGCATCTCGATATTGGTCGCAAAGGAATCGCGATCGTAGAAGCGGCCCGCGCCATACCCGCGCAGAATCTGCTCGCCGCCAATCTCGCTCTCGCCCCCGCCGATGCCGCTGAGTGCCCAGAACGGCAACTCGTGGGTCGCGGGCAGATAGCGCAGCGCCATATGTGCGGCGAGAATCGTGTCGGGCAGCACGCGCCAGAAGCCGCGGCCATCGAAGCCGGCCTCGGTGTACAGCGAGTCGTTGAACACTCCCTGCCGGCTGGCGATGCCGCCATATGCGACCAGCATGAGGCCGCGGGTGGGTATGAACAGGCTGTCGCGCGTGTCATGGATCAGGGAGATGCGCTGGCGTATCTCATTGGTCGTGCCCACGCCCAGGATGTGGGCAAAGTGGGTCTGCAGTGAGGCGATGCCGGCCAGGGTGCCTGGCAGGACATCGACGCTGCGGATGAGCGGGCTGTACTGCAATTGCCAAGCGCGGTTGAAATTCAGCCCGATCTGCCACTGCACCAACTCCTGCTGCTCGGTGTAGTCGGTCTCGGCAATGGCTGGAGATCGGTTGCCGACGCCGTAGAAGCGCGGCGTGCCGCTGCGATCGTAGATCAGGCTGGTATTGAGCGACCAGAGCTGCTCGCGCAGAAGCCCCGTCTCAAACTCGGCGTCGACGCCGCGCTGAACGCGCTGCTCGATGCCCGCGACCAGCGACCAGATCTCGTCCTGGGACGGGTATTCGAAGATGCGCGCATGCGCGCCGTAGCCAAAATAAGGATTGTAGAAAACATCAGGCGCGATGATGCGCGTGATCTGGCCATCCGAATTATTGTGCAACCACACCGGCAGGATGCCCAGCGTCGTGCCACTGTTTGGATCCACTCCGATCTCGGGTATCGGAATGAAGGGCAGTGTCGAGAGCCAACCAAAGCTCTGCGCGGCCGGCGCCGCGGCTGGCGCAGCCGGTGCAGCTGGCGCGGCATTGGATTGACCCGTCGCCGTGGATGGCGGCGCTGGCAACGGTGTGGGGGCGGGTGGCAGGGCTCCGGGTCCGGGGGCCGGATCGATTGCTTGCTCGTCCGGCCAGGCGGGCATCCCCATCATGCTCGCGACGCCGGCGAGCAACAGCGTGCCGCCGATGAGCGCCACCCGGATGCGTGCTGCTGGATGAGGCGCGGTATCAGGCATCGCCCATATTGCCTCTGAGGGGTCGGCGCAGTCGCCGCACCTCCATCCATTGCCAGGACAATAACGCTGGCAGTGCGCACAGCACTTCGCGCAGCCGCTTGGCCATGGACACGGCCAGCGCGAGCTCGCTGCTGATGCCCAGAGCGTGACCGAACATGATCAGCCCGGCTTCCTGCACGCCCAGGCCCGCAGGCACGACAAAAGCCAGATGGCGCACCGCCTGCGTCAGACTCTCGAGCATGAGCGCGCCGGCCACACCGATCGGGTGCCCAAACAGGCGCAGCGCGAACCAGACCTCGAAGGCCCCCGAGATCAAGGCGATGAACTGCAGGCTGCTGGCACCGAGCAGTGTGCCGACGCGGCGCAGGCAGGCGCGCAGCTCATGATCCAGGGCTGCGCCGCCTTCGGACATGGCGCTCGCCCCTACCAATGAGCGCAGCATGCCATGAAAACGCTCGAATATGGATCCGTAGCGCAACAGCAATACCGTCAGCACCGGCACTGGCAGACTCAGAACGAATCCCAGGATGAACCGACGATATTGCAATCCGGCAGCATTGATGTCTATCAGCAACAGCAGTCCCAGCGCAGTGAACAGATACATCACGATCAATGTCAGCAGGATCTCGACGATCACCGTGGCACCGGCGGGTGCGGGCGCAATGCCGCGCCAGCGCAACAGTCGCACTCCGGCCACACCGCCGCCGACACTGGCCACCGGCAGCACGCGGTCGACGGCCTCGCGCACCGAGGTTACCCAGAACAGGTAACCCAGGCCCGCGCGCCGCTCAGAATCGTAGGGCCGCAGCAGATTGAACCAGCCGATCGTATACAGGAACAGGTACAGCGCACGGTACGGTACCAGACACAGCAGTTTCCAGCCGCCCACCGCGAATGTCTGCAGCATCGCTGGCAGATCGGTGCGCACAACCAGAAAAATCAGCAAACCCAGGCCCAGCAGCCCCCCAATGTATGCTGCGAGTTTCAAGCCTCAGGTCATCAGGACAGTCGGTGCATGACGCCGTTGGCGTCAACGTCAAACTCGCTGCCGCGCCAGCGCACGTGCGAGCCAAAGAAGCTTCGATACCAGATCCAGCAGATCAGCGCGTCGCGCGCGGGCAGCAGCCACAGGTCCGACCACAGCGGTCGCTCAGCACGCAGCCGATGCGAGAAATGCAGCGCCAGCCGCGCCGTGAGCGCGCTGCAGAACAGCGCCCAGGCAGTGCTCGTGAGCGCCATGCCGGCCGCGACGAGCACTATTCCGAGCACGGCCAGCGGCAGGCTGAAGCTCAGGAAAATCCAGCGGAAACTGCGCGGACGCAGCACCTTGATCGTGCGCATCCAGCGCAGCTCATGGCCCATGAGTGTGCGCAAATCCGGTTCGTGGTGCTCAGCGTTGACCATATAGCGCGACAGTACGATCCGCAGTGAGCGCGCTCGAACCAGTTCGCCCAATCGATGATCATCGGCAAGATAGTTGGCAATGGCGCTCAGCCCGCCGATGGCCTCCAGCGTAGCGCGCCGCAGGCACAGCGTCTGTCCCGAAACGTAGCCCTCGTGCCCGAACAGCCACGCCAGCAATACCGCGGGCATATACCATTCGTTGATGTACATGGCACCCAGGCGCGACCAGCGCGGCGCAGTCGGCACGTCGTGGTACAGGCAGGTGACCAGTCCCACGCGCGCATCCAGCAGCGGCGCGGTGACCTGGGTCAGATAATCGGTGCCGACGAAAACGTCGCTGTCAGCTACGACGAGCACGTCGTAGCGGGCGCGCGCAAGCATGCCGATGAGGTTGCTGATCTTGCGGTTACTGCAGTGTTGCTGCGGGTTGATCACCACATCGATCGCGAGCGACGGGAATTCATTGACCAGGCGCCGTACCGCCGCCAGTGCCGGATCGGCCGGATCGTGTACGCCGAAAATAATCTGATAGCGCGGATAGTCCTGGCAGCAGAATGAGCGCAGGTGCTCGTAGAGGCCCGGCTCGGCGCCGCACAAGGGCTTGAGCACCGTGACCGGGGCTCGGGCAGCGCTGTGCACTGCGCCCTGATATATGCGCCAGCGCAACACGGCCACGAGGCTCAGTACGCCATAAGCGGCCGCCACGACTAAGCTGGCATAGCCGATGGCCGACATCAGCGCGAGAATCCAGGCCATCGGAATCGCGCGGTTGGCGCTTCAGGCCTCGTGACCGCGCAGGAAGCGGAAGAATTCGACCCCTTCGCGCAGCCGGCGCCGCATCATGTCCCAGCTCGAGAGCATTTCACGCAGGATTTCCCAGATCTTGCTGGGCCGGAAATAAAAGCGCTTATAGAACACTTCCATGCTGTGGAAGAGCTGCGTCTTGGACAGATTCGGATAGCTGATGGCCGCCAATTGCACGCCGCGCTCGTTGACCAGGTTCAGCGTCTCATTGTGCTGCAGCCAGCCGTTCTCGAGGGCCTGTTTGTACAGCGCCGTGCCGGGGTAGGGCGCGGCCAGCGACACCTGGATCGTGAGCGGATTGATCTCCTTGGCGAAGTTGATGGTTTTCTCGATCGTCTCAGTAGTCTCGCCCGGCAGTCCGAGGATGAAGGTGCCGTGGATCAGGATGCCGAGCTTGCGGCAGTCCTGGGAGAAGCGCCGTGCGATGTCGGTGCGCAGCCCTTTCTTCACGTTATGCAGAATCTGGTCGTCGCCGGATTCATAGCCGACCAGCAGCAGGCGCAGACCATTTTCTTTCATCACCTTCAAGGTGTGGTAGGGCACGTTGGCTTTGGCGTTGCAGCTCCACGTCATGCCGAGCCGGCCCATACCGCGCGCAATCTCCTCGACGCGCGGCAGATTTGAGGAATCGGTGAACGTATCGTCATCGAACATGATCTCTTTGACGCCGGGCATGTTCTGTTTGATCCACTGCACCTCGGCGATGACATTCTCGGCCGAGCGCACCCGATAGCGATGTCCGCCGATCGTCTGCGGCCACAGGCAGAACGTGCACTTCGAGCGGCAGCCGCGGCCCGTGTAAAAGCTCACGTAGGGATGCTTCAGATAGCCGTTGAAGTAGTTCGCGATGGTCAGGTCGCGCTGGTAGACCGGGGCAACGAAGGGCAACTCATCCATGTTTTCAATGATCGGACGCGCCGCGTTGTGCACGATGCGGCCGTCCTCGCCGCGGTAGGAGAGCCCCTTGATGTCCTTGAGCGCCAGGCCCTCGGCGACTTCCTTGCAGGTGTAATCGAACTCCTCGCGGCAGACGAAATCCACCGCAGCGGTGGCATTGAGCGAGCCCTCCGGATCGACCATGGTCTTGGCGCCGACCAGGCCAATTCTGATGTGCGGATTGTCCTGCTTGAGCAGCTCGGCGAATTTGGCGTCGGTCGGAAAGGACGGGGTGCTCGTGTGCATGATCACGAGCTCATAGCCGCGCGCGATTTGAAGGGCCTGCTGCATGCTCAGGTCGTCAGCAGAGGCATCGAGCAGGCGCGAGTTGGGCACCAACGCGGCAGGCTGCGCCAGCCAGGTCGGGTACCAGAAGGATTTGACCTCGCGCTTGGCCTGGTAGCGCGAACCGGCGCCGCCGTCGAAGCCGTCAAATGACGGGGCCTGCAAGAACAGCGTTTTCAGGGCTGGGGAGGAGCTTGAAGTCATTGATCGGCCTCGCAGCAAAGGTATGTCAGCATACTTGCAGCCATCGCCGTCAGCATAGTCCTTGCGATCCGAATCATCGGCGATATTCTCAGGCGGCTGGCGCACAGGGTATGCTGTGGCGCAGCGTAGGCTATTTCCAGGGGCCCCTACATGACGGATCAGGTTTGATGGATCAGCCTCTACGCAGGCGCAGCGAGCGCGAAAGCCCTGAGGAATGCGAATCGCTCATCCTCGTGGATGAGGCGGACCGCGAAATAGGCCACATGGGCAAGGCCGAGTGCCATGAGGGCCGCGGGGTGCTGCATCGCGCCTTCTCGGTGCTCATCTTCAATGCCCGCGGTGAGCTGCTGCTGCAGCAGCGCGCCGCGAGCAAGCCGCTGTGGCCGCTGTTCTGGTCGAACAGCTGCTGCAGTCACCCGAGACGCTTCGAGACCATGGAGACGGCCGTGCACCGGCGTTTGCGGGAGGAACTGGGGGTGCGCTGCGCCTTGAATTTCCTCTTCAAGTTCCATTATCAAGCGCAATTCGGGGCGGTCGGCGCGGAGAACGAAATCTGCTCGGTGTTCATCGGTCGTTGCAGCGAGCCGCTCAGTATCGACCGCAGCGAGATCCAGGCGACGCGCTGGGTCAGCCCCGAAGTTATGCAGTCGGAGTTGACCGCGAGCGCCGGCGCGAGGTTTACTCCATGGTTCATACTGGAGTGGGGGCGCATCTGGCGCGATCATCGCCCCGATGTGCTCGCTCTGTTGTAGGAGTCAATCAATTTGGGTGTTCCACTGATCCAGGCATACCG
>JBEKUL010000035.1:0-25639 GCA_049515055.1 Steroidobacteraceae bacterium
ACGCCATCCTGCTGCCGACGGATTTCAGCGAGTACCGCAAATACTCGCGCCAGTTCAAAGCCGTGGTCGCGCAGTTCAGCCCGACCATCGAGGACCGCGGCATCGATGAGGTCTATGTTGATTTCACGCAGGCCGAGGGCGGCCAGGCCGACGGCGGTCGCGCGCTGGCGCTGCGCATCCAGTCGGCCATCCAGTCAGGTACGGGTCTGAGCTGCTCGATCGGCGTGGCGCCCAACAAGCTGCTGGCCAAGATGGTGAGCGAATTTCGCAAGCCCAATGGCATATCGGTGCTGTATGAAGCCGAGCTCGCGGCGAAGATCTGGCCATTGCCCTGCCGCAAGATCAACGGCATAGGGCCCAAGGCTTCGGCGCGCCTCGAGCAGCTCGGCATCCGCACCATCGGCGAGCTTGCACACTGCGAGCGCGACTGGCTGATGCGCAATTTCGGCCCCAATCACGGATCCTGGATGTACGAATCGGCCTGGGGCTGGGACGATCGGCCAGTTGTGACCGAGTGCGAGCCGGTGTCGATGAGTCGCGAGACCACTTTCGAGCGCGACCTGCATGCGGTGCGCGATCGGGCCGAGCTGCGCGCGCTGTTTACGCAATTGTGCGAGCAACTCGCGCAGGATCTGCAGCGTCACGGCTACGTCGGTCGGGTCATCGGCATCAAATTGCGTTACGAGAATTTCCAACGCACGACACGCGACCTGACCATCGCCGGCTATACCTGCGATGCGGCGCAGATTCGTCGCGCGGCCGGCCAGTGCCTCAAACGCGCGCCCCTGGAGCGGCGGCTGCGCCTGCTTGGCGTCAGGGTCGGTGGTCTGGTACGCAGCGATTCGCCCGCAGCGCGGCTCGCCGACGCCCCGCCTCCCGGCGTGCTGTCGCTGTTCTGAATCTAAAGCGCAGAGCGCGGCACGTCTCAGCGCCCGTAATGGGCCGTGATACTGGCCTTGGCAAGCTCGTTCGCATGCAGCATGAAGCCCACCATGGCCGCGCTGCTGTCGGCCGGGACATCGAGCTTCTCCGTCTTCAGCGCGTACACGGTGAGGATATAGCGATGCGGCTTGTCCCCGACCGGCGGGCACGCACCGCCGAAGCCCGAGGTGCCGAAATCCGTACGACCTTGCGCTGCCCCGGCCGGCAATAGCTGTCCAGTGGCATCTCCGGCATGTTCAGGCAGCGCGCTCACCGAGGCGGGTATGTTGTATACGACCCAGTGCCACCAGCCCGAACCGGTCGGCGCATCAGGATCGTAAAGGGTTACCGCAAAACTCCTGGTTCCGCTGGGTGCATCTTTCCACTGCAACGCCGGGGATATGTTCTTGCCCGTACAACCCATGCCGTTGAAAACCTGCGCGCTCGACAAGGCGCTGCCGGGCTTGACGGTCGGGCTTTCGATGCTGAACGTGGCGGCCATCGCGCCGGACAGCGCGCACGTTGCCAGCAGTGCAGCGGCGATCGCAGATTGCAGACGGATTCGGCCTCGCATGATGATGCTCTCCTGTACTTCGATATTGATCGCGGCATGGCGCAATATAGGCCGCGACTGCCCGAGGGCGAGGATTATACGATGCTGATGCTGATCGCAGGACTCATACTCTTTCTCGGATTGCATTCGATAGGGATCGTCGCGCCGCACTGGCGCAAGCGCATGCTGCTGCACGCCGGCGAGGGCGCGTGGAAGGGCACGCTGGGCGTGCTCAATCTGCTCGGTTTCATTCTGATCGTGGTGGGCTTCATACATTCGCGGCACTCTCCCGTGCTGCTCTACGTACCGCCGACGTGGCTGCGTCATGTCACTTTTCTGCTGATGCTGCCCGTGTTCCCATTGCTGCTCGCGGCCTACCTGCCCGGCACCATCCGGGCCAGGAGCAAGCACCCGATGCTCCTCGCCGTGAAGCTCTGGGCTACGGCGCATTTGCTCGCCAACGGCATGCTGGCCGATGTGCTGCTGTTTGGATCTTTCCTGCTCTGGGCGATCATCGACCGCATCTCACTCAAGCGCCGCGAACCCGAAGCGGTCAGAAGCACGACGCCCTCGCGCTATTACGATGTGCTGGCGGTGGTGCTCGGGCTCGCACTCTATGCGCTGTTCCTCTACAAGCTCCACGCTGTGCTGTTCGGTGTCTCACCGCTTGCATAAATCGGGTGTCACAAATCCGACCGCAGACGCATGCTCTAATTCTCGTTGCCGGTAAAGCGCGCCATTTCGGCGCTCCGGGGCGGCAACGAGGAGTCAATGAGAATAGCCATTGTGTCGGACGCCTGGCGTCCGCAAATCAATGGAGTGGTCACGACACTCGAGCAGACCAGCGAGGCCGCACGGCGCCTCGGGCACGAGATACTGCTCATCAGTGCCGCCGGCCTCGCATGCGTGCCCTGTCCCAGCTATCCCGAGATCCGCCTTGCGTTATGCCCTGGGCCCTCAGTACGAGCACGCTTACAACGCTTCGCACCCGAGGCCATCCATATCGCGACCGAGGGCCCGCTGGGTCTGGCTGCGCGCGCGTATTGCATGCGCCGCCGCTTGCCGTTCACGAGCTCCTATCACACGCAGTTTCCTGACTACGCCCACCAGCGTTGGGGCGTCCCGACCGGCCTGGGCTATGCGTACCTGCGTTGGTTTCACCGACCCGCGTTGCGCACCCTGGTCGGTACCGCAAGCGTGCGCGCCAGCCTGCAGGCGCGCGGTTTTGAGCACCTGGTAGCCTGGTCGCGCGGTGTGGATACCAGAATGTTTCGGCCCGATGCGAGCGCGCGGCAGGCCGCCGCGGCGCGCTGGCCACGTCCGATCATGCTCTACGCCGGCCGCGTTGCGGTTGAGAAGAACATTGACGCCTTCCTCGAGCTGCGCACGCCGGGCACCAAAGTCGTCGTGGGCGACGGTCCGGCGCTCGTCGACCTGCAGCGGCGCTACCCGGATGCGGTATTTCTGGGTTATCGCATGGGCGCACAACTCGCGCAGCATCTCGCGGGCGCCGATGTGCTGGTGTTTCCCAGCCGCACGGATACCTTTGGCATCGTGATGCTCGAGGCCATGGCCTGCGGCGTGCCGGTCGCGGCTTACCCGGTCCAGGGCCCGCTCGATGTCGTGCGCGACGGCACGAGCGGTGTGCTGCACGAACAATTGCTCACTGCGATACGCGGCGCGCTGCAGCTCGAATCCGCGTCCTGCCGCGCGTTCGCGCAATTGCATACCTGGGAGCGATCTACGCGCCAATTCCTGGGCCACCTGGCCGTGTTGCACGAGCGCAGCCGACGGGCTTATCGAGCCACCGGCTCAGTAGGCGAAATACGGTCCGGTAGCGCTGCCGGCTACTTGCCCTTCGATTGCCGTGTAGACCGTTCGGCCGTAGAAAAACGGCAGACCCCAATCGAAATAGTCGGTGCCTAGCCAGGCGATCGTGCTGGCCGCGCCGCCCACGTCGTTGAGGGCGAAATTGGCGGTGTCCCGAGCGCTGAGGTTCGCGATCTGAAACGCTACCGTGCTGGTGTTGCCGTTCTGACCCTGATTGCTCGCCGTAAGATCCAAAGTCGAAGCCGGGCAGTAAAACTGCGCCCCCACGCTGCCCGAGCAATCAGTAATCATCGGGTCGGTGAAGAAAAGGCCATTCGAGCCAGAGTCGATGAAGCCACCATTGAGTGTGTGACCAGCATAGGTGGTCGCAAAGTCTCCGGTTTGAGGATCCACCGTGAGCACCGTTGCGCTGCCGAGACTGTTATTGCTCTGCGTGCCGATGCCGAACACCAGATAGCCGCTCGCCGCGGTCGCGCCGCCGGCGGTTATCGTGGGCAATTGGATGATCACGCCGTTGTTATCGTTGGCCAGCAGCACCACGGGATTCGCGACCTGACTTTCGAGCGGCTCGATGGTCGAAGCACACTGCGTGCTCGTACAGCTGTAGTACCAGTCATAGTTGCCGTTCGATTGCGCACAGTAAGCGCCGCAATCCTGGCTGAAGAGGCCGATGCCGAGCACGCCGTTGGCACCGAAGGCGGTCACCGAGTTCAGCGAGGCGCCGTAGGCGCTGCAGCTCGCGGGCACTGGCGGGGCGAAGCTGCCGTTGTCATCGATCACCTGGATCGGCACGCTGCTGGCACTCTCCCCGCCGATGCTGACGGCAACGTTCGCGACCGCGCCCCAGGCGTAGCCATCGGCAAACGGTAAGCACTCGGCGATGACATCAGCGTTGTTGTTCGGATTCACCTGATGCGTGAGCGCTAATCCCGCGAGCACGGACGCCATCAGGCGCAAGCCCGTCGAGCCGGTATCGACCAGCACATGATCGATGGTGGCGCAACTGCTGGTGCCGATAGCGCAGACTGTCACGCTGGTGTAGGGAATATTGAATGTCGAGACCCCGTTCGGCCCGGGGCCGATGCTGATCGCGACCACGTTGGCGCCGCCCGCGGCATAGAGGCTGCCCACCAAAGTGCCGCCGGCGCTGCTGCTATCGCTGTCCGCGGAGCCGCCGCCACCGCCGCAGGAGGCGAGGATCAGTGTGGCCAGCCAGATCGTGCAGCGGCAGCCTCGCAGCATGCGGGCCGCCCTCAGGGCAGAGCGTCGATGAGGACGCCTGCCGGAACGAGGCTCGGGACAAAGGCGCGGCCGCGAAATGAGCGCGCATGACCCGCCGCCTGAACCACCAGATCCGATTGCGACACGGACACCTGGCGGTGCGAACCGGCACGCGTTTGCGCGCTGCTGGTCGTGGCGTTCAGATAAGGTGTGAAATACTCGCCGAGCAGGGTGCGCAGGTCAGGTGGGGTGGGGCCGTGCCAACTGATCGCGAACACCTTGTCGTCCGGCGAGGCGTATTCGCGCACGATCGTACCGGAGGCAGCGGTGATCACGTGCACGGCGAATTGTTGCATTAGCGTGGTACGCAGCTCGCCCTGGAGCCCGATTCGATCATCGTCCACTGAATTCGCGGCGCCGCCCAAATGCGCCAGCGCCGGCCCCACGCCGCCGAAAAACAATACAATGCAGGCGCCAACAGATCGGGTGACGCGCGTTATTCGCTGTCGTTTGTGCGGATTCACAGACTTTCCGGGTCATCAGATTGCCAGAAGCGGCGCAGCGATTCCGAGACCTCACTCACTGTCTTGAAAGTGTCCGCAGCGCTCGCCGACGGGCGTTGCGGCAGGCATCGATCGGGATGGCGCCAATCGGCGACAATGCGCAGGCGCGCCGCCGCCGCCGCAGCTAGAGTGAGTCCAGGCCGGGCGACTGCAGGCTCTACCAAGGTAGAATGAGCGCGTTTGAAACGATTGGTAATACGAACTTCAGATGAATGCCCAGCTCTCGCTTGATCTGCGTCGCGAGGCCGCAGTTCGCGCCGGTGCGGACCAACCGCGGCTGCGCGAGATTCCTTACAACTATACCTCGTTTTCCGATAGGGAAATCGTGCTGCGACTGCTCGGCGAGCGCATGTGTGCCCTGCTCGATGAGCTGCGGCATGAACGGCGCACCGGCCGCTCTGCCCGCATGCTGTTCGAAGTGCTCGGCGATATCTGGGTGGTACGGCGCAACCCCTATCTGCAGGACGACCTGATCGATAGCCCGCGACGGCGCCGCCTGCTCATGGCGGCCATGCACCATCGTCTGGCTGAAGTCGACCGGCGTCGCGATCAGCAGGATAGCGAGCGCTTCGATCGGGTTGGGGAACTGCTGGCGGCCGCCCGTGAAGCGGTCGGCAGCTTCGAGCTGTTCTTCGGTTCCACCGTGCAGCTGCGCCGGCGCTCGCGCCGAGCGCTCGCCCGCCACACGCGTGCCGACAACATCCGCTTCGATGCCTATGCGCGCGCCTCGCACGTGACGGATGCCACGGACTGGCGCGTCGAGTACCCGTTCCTCGTGCTGATGCCCGATAGCGAGGCCGAGATCCCAGGGCTCGTGCGCACCTGTATCCAGCTCGGCCTGAGCATCATTCCGCGCGGCGGAGGTACCGGTTATACGGGCGGCGCGATTCCGCTCACGCCGCTGTCGGCCGTCATCAACACCGAGAAGCTCGACTGCCTCGGTGCCATCGAGCCGCTGCGTCTGCCGGGTCTCGAGCATGAAGCGCCCACTGTGCTGACCGGCGCGGGTGTGGTGACCCGGCGCGTGAGTCAAATCGCCGCGCAGGGCGGCCTGGTATTCGCGGTGGACCCGACTTCTGCCGACGCCTCCTGCATCGGCGGCAACATCGCCATGAATGCGGGCGGCAAGAAGGCGGTGCTATGGGGCACCGCGGTGGACAACCTGGCCTGGTGGCGCATGGTCGACTGCGAAGGCAACTGGCTCGAGACCACGCGCGTTGGCCACAACCTGGGCAAGATTCACGACGCCGAGACCGCGCAGTTCGAACTGGTCTGGAAGGATGGCACCCAGCCCCCGGAGCGTGCGCGCGTCCTGCGCAGCGAACAGCTGCGTCTGCCGGGACAAAGTTTTCGCAAGCTCGGGCTCGGCAAGGATGTGACCGACAAGTTTCTGGGCGGCCTGCCCGGCGTGCAGAAGGAGGGGTGCGATGGCCTGATCACTGCGGCGCGCTGGATATTGCATCGCATGCCGCGCCACACGCGCACGGTCTGTCTTGAATTCTTCGGTCAGGCGCGCGAGGCGATCCCGGCCATCGTCGAGATCAAGAATTATCTCGATACCCTGGCCGCCGGAGGCGTGCGGCTGGCCGGACTCGAGCACATGGACGAGCGCTACCTGCGCGCCGTGGGCTACACCACCAAGTCCAGGCGCGGCGCGCTGCCGAAGATGGCGCTGTTCGGCGATATCGTCGGCGATGAGGATCTGGCGGTCGCAAGCGCTGCCTCCGAAGTCGTGCGCATCGCCAACGCGCGCAGCGGCGAGGGTTTCATCGCGGTCAGCGCCGAGGCGCGGCGCAAATTCTGGCTCGATCGCTCGCGTACCGCGGCCATAGCCCGTCATACCAATGCGTTCAAGATCAACGAGGACGTCGTGATTCCGCTGCCTCGTCTGGGCGAATACACCGACGCGATCGAGCGCATCAATATCGAATTTTCCATCAGCAACAAGCTCAGGCTCATCGAGGAGCTCGAGCAATTTTTCGCCGCACCGCTGCCACTGGCTCGAGCCGAGGACAATGAGCTCGGCACCCTGGCGAGCGAGGAGATCATCGGCGAGCGCCTCGCGCTGAGCCGCCAGTTGCTCAGCGAGGTGCGAGCGCGCTGGAGCTGGCTGCTGGTGAATCTGGATACGAGCATGGGCGAGGCCGTGCACGAGCTGGAACGGCTCGGGCTCGGCGAGCTGCTGGCCGATGTGCGCGCTCGGCTCAGGCGCAGTCCCGAGCTGCGGCTGTGCGATCTGCTGCAGGATCGCAGCCTGCGCGTGTCGTGGAAGCGCGAGCTGCGCGCGCCGCTGCAGCAGATTTTCGGCGGCCACGTGTTTGCGCCGATACTTGCCGCCTGCAGTGAAACTCACGCCAGGGTGTTGCGCGCACGACTGTTCATCGCGCTGCACATGCACGCCGGTGACGGCAACGTGCATACGAATATTCCAGTCAATTCGGATGACTATGAGATGCTGCGCGCCGCCAGCGCAACCGTCACGCGCATCATGGCGATCGCGCGTCGCCTCGATGGGGCCATATCAGGCGAGCACGGTATCGGCATCACGAAACTGGCCTACCTGGAGGAACAGGAGTGGCGCCAGTTTCGCGATTACAAGCAGCGCATCGATCCGCAGGGACGCTTCAACAGCGGCAAGCTGCTGCCCGGCGGCGACCTGTCACGCGCCTATACGCCAAGCTTCAACCTGCTGGGCCACGAATCGCTGATCATGCAGCAGTCCGACATCGGCTCGATCTCAGATGCCATCAAGGACTGCCTGCGCTGCGGAAAGTGCAAACCGGTCTGTGCAACCCATGTGCCGCGCGCCAATCTGCTCTACAGCCCGCGCAACAAGATCCTCGCGACATCACTGCTGATCGAGGCATTTCTGTACGAAGAGCAGACGCGCCGTGGCGTGAGCATCCGGCATTGGGACGAATTTTCCGATGTCGCCGATCACTGCACGGTGTGTCACAAGTGCGAACCGCCGTGTCCGGTGGATATCGACTTCGGCGATGTATCGATGGCGATGCGCGATCTGCTGCGCCGCATGGGCAAGAAGCGCTTCAATCCGGGCACCGCCGCCGCGATGTTCTTTTTGAATGCAACCGATCCGCACACCATCCGCCTCACGCGCAAGCTGATGATCGAGTGGGGCTACGGCGCCCAGCGCTGGATGAGCCGGCTGCTCAAGGCGCTGGCGCGCAGGCAGGTGCAGCATCCGCCGGCGACGACGGGCAAAGCGCCGCTGCGCGAGCAGGTCATTCATTTCGTCAATAAAAAGATGCCAGGCGGCCTGCCCAAGAAGACCGCGCGGGCGCTGCTGGATATAGAGAATGCGGACTATGTGCCGATCATCCGCGACCCGGCGCTCACCAGCAGTCACTCCGAGGCGGTGTTCTATTTTCCGGGCTGCGGCTCGGAGCGTCTGTTCTCCCAGGTTGGACTGGCGACACAGGCCATGCTCTGGCACGTTGGCGTGCAGACCGTACTGCCCCCGGGGTACCTGTGCTGCGGCTACCCGCAGCGCGGCGCCGGCCAGTTCGACAAGGCCGAGAAGATCATGACCGACAACCGCGTGCTTTTTCACCGCGTGGCCAATACGCTCAACTATCTGGATATCCGCACAATCGTGGTCAGCTGCGGTACCTGCTACGACCAGTTGCAGGGTTACCGGTTCGAGGAGATCTTCCCGGGCTGCCGCATCATCGACATTCACGAGTACCTCATGGAGAAGAACGTGCGTCTGCAGAGCGTGACCGGTACGCGCTACATGTACCATGACCCCTGCCACTCGCCGATGAAGAGTTACGATGCGCTCGCGGTGGTCAATACGCTCATGAACGACACGCAGAACGGGCGCATCGAAAAGAATGAGCGCTGCTGCGGCGAATCCGGCACGCTCGCGCTCACGCGTCCGGACATTTCCACGCAGGTGCGCTTCCGCAAAGAGCAGGAGATTCGTGCCGGCGCGGAAAATTTGCGCGCCGCTGCGCCGACGAGCGCCGCGGGCGCGGTGCCGGTGAAAGTGCTGACCTCCTGCCCTTCGTGCCTGCAGGGCCTGAAGCGCTTCCAGGAGGACGCCGATCTGGATGCGGATTACATCGTCGTGGAAATCGCGCGCCATATCCTCGGCGCGAACTGGATGGCGCAGTACGTCGCGCGCGCCAACGCGGGCGGCATCGAGCGCGTGCTGGTCTAGATAACGCTCGCCTAGCGCGCGGCCACGCCACGATCCTTGCGCTCGAGCGTGGCCGCATCCCAGCCGCCCCCAAGCTGCGAGACCAGGTCCACGCTCGAGACCAGCTGCTGGCTCTGGATGCTCAGCAGGCTGATCTCCGCGGCCAGCCTCGTGGTCTGGGCTACGAGCAGGACCGAATAGGCGACGATGCCGGACTTGTACTGATTCAGCGTCAGGTTTTCCGATAGCCTGGCGTCCTTGACGGCGGTCTGCTGCAACTGCAGTTGCTGCTCGAGTACGCGCAGGCTTACCAGATCATCCTCGACCGACTGAAAAGCCGACAGCACCGTGCCGCGATAAGTGGCCACGGCGTTGTCGTAGTTGGCCCGCGCCTGGCGATTCTGCGCCAGGCGCGTGCCGCCATTGAACAGCGTTTCGGCCAGCGACGGCCCGAACGACCAGAGCGAATTGCCGGCGCTGAGCAAGCCGGGCAGGACCACGCCGCTGAACAGGTAAGTGCCCGACAGCGTCAGACTCGGAAACCAGGCCGATTCGGCCACCCCGATGAGTGCGTTGGCGCTCGCCATGGTGCGCTCCGCCGCGGCAATGTCGGGCCGGCGCTGCAGAAGCTCCGAGGGAATGCCGGCAGGAACCACCGGCACCGTCGTGCTGAGCGTGCCGGGCTCGATCGAGAGTGCCTCGGGGTCCTGCCCCGTCAGCACGGCGATCGCATGCTCGAACTTGGCTCGCGTCAGCAGGATGCTGGTATTGGCCGCCTCGGTGCTGGCCAGCTCGGTCTCGGCCGAATAGACATCCGCGAGCGTGGTGACGCCGGCCTTGACCTGATTCTGGGCGATCGTGAGGGAGGTCTGAAAGTCCTTGATCGAGTCCTCGTAGAGGATGCGCTGCTGGTCGGCTGCGCGCAGTTGAAAGTAGTCCTCGGCCAGCGTTGTCTGCGCCGACAGGCGCGCGGCGGCGACATCGGCCGCACTGGCCTGCGCCTTGTCCCGGTCGGATTCGACCGTGCGCCGAATCCGACCCCAGACATCGATCTGCCAGCTGCCCTGCACGCCCGCACTGTAGATGTTGTTGTGCGCCGTGCCGTTGGTCGTCACGCTGGTGCCGGCGCCGGTGGAGACGGCCTGATTCAGATGGCTGCCGCCGCCGCTGCGGGTATTCGCCCCGGTCGCGGTGATGGTCGGCAACAAAGCGCCCTGATCGATCCCAATGGCCGCCTGCGCGGCGCGATACGCGGCTTCCGAGGCCTGGAGCGTCTGGTTGGAGACCTCGATCTTGCGCTCCAGGGCGTCAAGCACCGGATCGTTATAGATCGACCACCAGGGCTGATCGCTGGGCACCTGCGCGGGCACCGCCGGCTTCCAGTCCCTGTTCTCCTTGTAATCGCCCGCGACCGGCGCGTCGGGGCGACGATAATTCGGACCCACGGCGCAGGCGCTCAGCAACAGCAGCGCCGCCAGCGGCGTCAGACGTAGTGTGCGCAGCGTCATGTGTACAGGTGCTGCACGCTGCCGGAGGCGCTCGCGCGCCGGCCGCTTGCCCGCATGCGCTTCATCCACAGCCGAAAGCGGTCCAGGTACATGTAGACCACGGGCGTCGTATACAGGGTCAGTATCTGGCTGAAGATCAGTCCGCCGACGATCGATATGCCGAGCGGCTGCCGCATTTCGGCGCCGCTGCCGCTCGTGATCGCCAATGGCAGCGCGCCGAGCAGCGCCGCCATCGTCGTCATCATGATCGGCCGGAAGCGCAGCAGGCACGCGTAATAGATCGCCTCCTGCGCGCTGATCTGGCGTGTACGCTCTGCTTCCAGCGCCACATCGATCATCATGATCGCATTCTTTTTGACGATTCCGATCAGCAGTATCACGCCGATCAAGGCGATCAGGCTGAACTCGGTGCCGAACAACAACAGCGCAACCACGGCGCCCACGCCGGCGGAGGGCAATGTGGACAGAATCGTTATCGGGTGCACATAGCTCTCGTAGAGCACGCCGAGCACGATGTAGACCGCGAGGATCGCTGCGGCGATCAGCCACGGCTCGCTTTTGAGCGACTGCTGGAAGACCCGAGCCGTGCCGGCGAAGGTGCCATGTACCGAGATCGGCACATGCAATTGCGCCATCGTGCTGCCGATCGCGGTAATTGCCGTGCCGAGTGCGACCCCTTCGGGCAGGTTGAAGGAGAATGTGGTCGCGACGAATGGACCCTGGTGATTGATCGCGAGCGGGGTATTGCCGGGCCCGTATTGAGCAAAAGCCGCCAGCGGCACCATGGTCTCGGAACTCGTGCTGACCGAGGCTCCAGTCGAGGCGCTACCGCGTGCGCTGTTGGTCAGCTGGTTCAGCGCCGAGTTTTGCGCCGCCAGCGAGGGCGCGCTCGCGCTTGAGGCGCTCGCGCCGGTGCTGGCTGTCGTGGTGCTCGCGGTGCTCGTGGCGCTTGAGCTCGCGGCATTGCTCGTGTTGGTCGTGCTCGTGGGCGCGCTGCTGATGGCCGTCGGTGTGCTCGTAGTGTTCGAGCTGCTCGATGCGCTCGACGTACTCGCGCTGCCCGTATAGGAGCCGACGCCGGCGGCGCTCGACTGGGTACCGCTCAAGGCGCCGCCGGAAGTGCTGACCCATACCTCCCGCAGCGTCTCTGGGTTCTGCCAGAAGCTCGGGTCCACTTCCATGACGACGTGATACTGGTTCATATCGTTGTAGATGGTCGAGACCTGACGCTGCCCGAAGGCGTCGTAGAGGGTATTGTCGACATTGGAGAGGTTGATTCCCAACCGTGCCGCAGTCGCGCGATCGATCTTCAAGGCGACCGTCAGACCTTTGTCCTGCTGATCGGAGTTGACGTCCTCGAGCTGCGGCACGCTCTTCATCGCCTCGGTGATCCTGGGCATCCAGTAGTTGAGATCCTCCAGACTGTCGGCGAGGATCGTGTACTGGTATTGCGAGTTGCTCTGACGCGCACCGGCGCGGATATCCTGGATCGCCTGCAGGAACAGGCGCGCGCCGGTCACGCCGGCGAGCTTGGCGCGCAGCCGCGCAATGACGCGATCACTCTTGACGTGGCGCTGCGAGAGCGGTTTGAGGCCGACAAAGATCGAGGCGGTGTTGGTTGCATTGCCGCCGCCGCCACCGCCACTGCCGCCGCCGGTGAAGCCAACCACGTCCCGCACCGCCGGGTCGCTTTGCACGATGCTCATCACGCTGCGCAGCTTGCTGATCATCGCCTGAAACGAGATGCTCTGGTCGGCGCGCAGGTTGCCCATTAACGTGCCGGTGTCCTGCTGTGGAAAGAAGCCCTTGGGAACGATCGCGAATAGATAGAAGTTCAGTGCCACCGTGCCGGCGAGCACGATCATTACCGTGCGCGGATTATTCAGAGCGACACGCAGCGTGCGACCATAGAAGTCGCGCATGGCGTTGAAGCCGCGTTCTACGGCCGCGAGCAGCCGGCCTTGCTGCGTCTGCGCGCGGCTCAGTACATAGGCGCACATCATCGGTGTCGTCGTCAGAGATACCGCCAGCGAGATCAGAATGGCGACCGATAGCGTCAGGGCAAATTCACGGAACGTGCGGCCGACCAGACCGCCCATCAGCAGGATCGGCAGGAACACCGAGATCAGCGACAGCGTCATCGCCAGCACGGTAAAGCCAACCTCGCGCGCCCCAAGGAGCGCCGCTTGCAGTCGCGGCATGCCTTGCTCGATGTGGCGCTTGATGTTCTCGAGCATGACGATGGCGTCATCCACGACGAAACCGGTCGCGACGGTGAGCGCCATGAGCGAAAGATTATCGAGGCTGAAGCCGAGCAGATACATCGCACCGAAAGTACCGATCAGCGACAGCGGCACGGCCACGCTCGGCACCAGTGCGGCGCGCGCGTCGCGCAGCATCAGGAACACTACGAGCACCACGAGCGAGATCGAGATCATCAGCGTACGCTCGACATCGCGCAGCGAGGCGCGGATGGTCTCGGTGCGATCGTTGGTCGGAATGATGCGAATGCTGGCCGGAATCGAGGCCTGCAGCTGGGGCAGCAGCGCGCGCACGCGATTAACCACGTCAATGACATTGGCCCCCGGCTGGCGATGCAAGATAAGCAGTATCGAGGGTTCGCCGTCCGCCAGGCCGAGATTGCGTACGTCCTCGACGCCGGCGCTAACGGTAGCGACATCCTGCAATCGCACGGGCGCATTGTTGCGATAGGCGACGATGAGCGGTCGGTAATCCTCGGCGTGCGTAGCCGTGTCATTGACGTAGATCTGGTAGCGCTGATCTGCCTGCTGCATCGCGCCTTTCGGGCTATTGGCATTGGCCGCGGCCAAGGCGGCCCGCACGTCCTCCAGACCAATGCCGTACCGGAACAACGCCCGCGGATTGAGCTCGACGCGCACGGCCGGCAACGAGCCGCCGCCGATCGTGACATCGCCGATGCCATCCACCTGCAGCAATTTCTGCTGCATGATGGTCGAGGCCGAATCGTAGATCTGTCCGCCGGTCAGCGTGTCGGAGGTCAGGGCCAGGATCAGCACCGGGGCGTCGGCCGGATTGATCTTGCGATAGGTCGGATTGCTGCGCAACGAGGTGGGCAGATCGACCCGCGCAGCCTGAATGGCCGCTTCGACGTCGCGCGCTGCGCCGTTGATATCGCGGCTCAATTCGAACTGCAGCGATATGCGCGAGTTGCCCACCGCGCTCTGCGAGGTCATCTCCGAGACCCCGGCAATCGTGCCGAGGTGGCGTTCCAACGGCGTCGTGACGCTGGTGGCGACGGTCTCGGGGCTGGCGCCGGGCAATGCCGCGGACACCACGATCACCGGAAAGTCCACACTGGGCATCGGCGAGACCGGCAGCAGAAAAAAAGCCAGGGTTCCGGCGAGCGCCAGACCGATCGTCAGCAATGTCGTGGCGACCGGGCGGTGAATGAAGGGTTCCGAGATGCTCATGCTGCTGCGTCTGCGCGCCTCAGGCGCCGATCTCCCCGGGGCGAGAAGCCGGTGGCATCGATTCGACACGGCGCGGAAAGCGCAGGCGCGCACGCGCTGCGAGTCGATCGAAGAACAGGTAGATCACGGGCGTGGTGAACAAGGTCAGCAGCTGGCTGACCAGCAGGCCACCGACGATGGAGATACCCAGCGGCGCGCGCAGCTCCGAGCCGGTCCCGGACCCCAGCATCAAAGGCAGCGCGGCGAATAGTGCCGCCACCGTAGTCATCAGGATGGGGCGAAAGCGCAATAGCGCGGCCTCATGAATGGCTGCCCGCGGCGGTTTGCCCTCGAGGCGCTCGGCGCTGAGCGCGAAATCAATCATCATGATGGCATTCTTCTTGACGATGCCGATCAGCAGAATGATGCCGATGATCGAGATGATATTCAGCTCCAGCCCGGCCATCATGAGCGCCAGGAGCGCACCGATTCCCGCCGAGGGCAACGTCGAGAGAATCGTGAGCGGGTGGATGTAGCTCTCATACAGCACGCCGAGCACGATGTAGACCGTCACGATGGCGGCCAGGATCAAAAAAACCTCATTGCGAAGCGATGACTGAAACGCGAGCGCGGCGCCTTCGAAGGTCGTGGAAATGCTGATCGGCAGATTGATCTGCCGCTCCGCGGCCCTGATCGCATCGACGGCGCCCTCCAGCGAGGCGTTCGGGGCGACGTCGAATGAGAATAGTGCTGCGGGAAATTGACCGAGGTGATCGATCTCGAGCGGCGCGCTCTGTACGCTCACATGTGCGATCGAGCCCAGGGGCACCTGACCGCCGCCGGCCGAAGGCACGTAGATGTCGTTGAGCGAGTCGATCGTGGCTTGCAGTCTCGGATCGGCCTCCATGATCACGCGGTATTCGTTCGACTGGGCGTAGATCGTGGAGATGATGCGCTGGCCGAAGGCGTCGTACAGCGCGTTGTCGATCGTGGCCGCAGTCACGCCGAATCGCGCGGCGGTGTCGCGATCGATATCGATCTGCGCGGTCAGGCCGTAGTCGTTGAAATTGGTGGACACATTGGCCAGCTGCGGCGCGCGCTGCAGCTGATCGAGCAAACGCGGTATCCAGGGCCGCAGGATCGAACTGCCGGCGGCCTGGAGTATGAACTGATATTGCGCGCGCCCGACGGTCGAGTCGATCGTGAGGTCCTGCACCGGCTGCAGCGCGAGCGAGATGCCGCTGACCTGCCGCGCCGCGTTGCGCAGTCGCGCCATGGTTTGCTCGATGGCATCGTTGCGCTCATCCTTCGGTCTGAGATTGATCAGGAAGCGCCCTGTGTTGAGCGTAGTGTTGGTGCCGTCCACGCCGACGAACGATGACAGGCTCTCGACGTCCACGTCGCGCCGGATCAGGTCCGCCAGGGCCTGCTGGCGCTGAACCATCGCATCAAATGAGATTTTCGGATCCGCCGCAGTCATGCCTTGCAGGATTCCGGTGTCCTGTTCCGGAAAGAATCCCTTCGGGATCATCATGTAGAGAGCAACCGTGAGCACCACGGTGCCCGTGGCGAGCCATAGCACCATGGTCTGGTGGTCGAGCACGCGCGAGAGCACGCGGTCGTACTGTGCGATGAGCCGGTTGAACCATTGCTCGGCTTTGAGCGCGATCGTGCTTTGCCGGCGCGCCGTTCCCGGGCTGTGCGCCCGCAGCATCTTCGCGCACAGCATCGGTACCAGCGTCAGCGATACCACCGCCGAAATCAGGATGGAGACTGCGAGCGTGATCGCAAATTCGCGGAACAGGCGCCCGACCACTTCGCGCATGAACAACAGCGGAATCAGCACCGCGATCAACGATACAGTGAGCGATACGATTGTGAAGCCGATCTCTTCCGAGCCCTTGAGCGCCGCTGCCAGCGGCTTTTCACCCTTCTCTATATAGCGGGATATATTCTCGATCATCACGATGGCGTCATCGACCACGAACCCCGAGGCGATCGTGAGAGCCATCAGAGACAGATTGTTGAGGCTGAAGCCGCACAGATACATCACTGCGAACGTGCCGATCAGCGACAGTGGCACTGACAGGCTTGGGATGATCGTCGCCGGCACGCTGCGCAGGAACAGGAATATCACCAGCACCACCAGCGCGACCGCCAGCGACAATTCGAATTGCACGTCATTCACGGAAGCCCGGATCGTATTGGTCCGATCGGTCAGCACCGTCACGTCGACGTTGCTCGGCAGTGAGGCGCGGATGGTCGGCAGCAGTTTGCGGATCTGATCGACCACGGCAATCACGTTGGCGCCGGGCTGGCGCTGCACATTGAGCAAAATGGCAGGCGTGGTGTTCATCCAGCTGCCGAGCTTGTTGTTCTCGGCGCTCTGCGCCACGGTGGCAACGTCTGACAGCTTCACCGGCGCGCCGGTGGTGGCGTTGTAGGCAACAATGATGTCGCGGTACTGCTGTGCGTCGGCAATCTGATCGTTGGCGTTGATCGAATAGGCACGCGCCGCGCCGTCGAAACTGCCCTTGGGCGCATCCGTGTTGGCATTGCTGATGGTCGTGCGCAGATCATCGATGTTCAGGCCATAGGCGGCGAGCGCCTGCAGATTCGCCTGGATGCGCACCGCCGGGCGCTGCGCGCCGTTGATGCTGACCAGGCCGACGCCGCCGAGCTGCGAGATCTTCTGCGCGATGCGCGTATCCGAGAGGTCCTCGACCGCGGTGAGCGGCATCGAGGTCGAAGTCACCGCCAGCGTCATGATCGGCGCGTCAGCCGGGTTGACCTTGGCGTAGATGGGCGGCGCGGGCAGCGAGCTGGGCAGCAGATTACTGGCGGCATTGATGGCCGCCTGTACTTCCTGCTCGGCGATATCGATATTCAGGCTCAGGTCGAATTGCAAGGTCAGCACCGAGGCACCGGCCGAGCTGCGCGAGGACATTTCCTTCAGTCCCGGCATCTGTCCCAACTGACGCTCGAGCGGTGCGGTCACGGTCGAGGTCATGACCTCGGGACTGGCCCCCGGCAGGAAGGTCTGGATTTGGATGGTCGGGTAATCGACTTCTGGCAAAGCCGAGAGCGGCAGGAACAGGTAACCGATCGCTCCCACGATCAGGATCGCGGCCATCAGCAGCGAGGTGGCTACGGGACGCAGTATGTATGGGCGCGACGGATTCATGACTGGCTCGTGCCGGGCTAGCCGCGCTCGGGCTCAGGGAGCCGGATTGGCGCCGCTCGGCGCAGCGCCGGGTCGGCCAGCGCCGCCCTGGGTTGCGCCCGAATCACCGCCGCTGCTGCCCGCGGAACGCTGACGATGTTGGCCTGAATAAGCGCCGCCGCTGCCATCGCGATGCGGCCGCGCAGCCCCGCCGTTCGCGCCCGCGACGGCACCGGCCTGCGGCACGACGACCTTGGCGCCATCGCGCAGTTGATCCGCCCCATCTATCACTACCGTCTGGCCGGGCGTCAGGCCCTTCGTGATCGAGATCAGATCGCCGGCGCTCGGCCCGGTAACCACGGAACGCATGCTCACGGTGCTATCGGCGTTGACGACGTAGACGTAGCTGCCCTGAGCACCGGTCTGGACGCCGGCGCCCGATACCACGGTCTGATCATGCAGGGTCTCGAGAATCAGATGCGCGTTGACGAACTGGTTTGGAAACAGCTCGAGCTTCGAATTGTCGAACAGCGCACGCAGCTTGAGCGTGCCGGTAGTGGTGTCGATCTCGTTATCTGAATTCGTCAGCGTGCCGGTTGCGATCTTGTTGGTGAGACTACGGTCGTACACCTCGACCGTGAGCTTCTCGCCGCCATGCAGATGTTCGAGCACATCATTGACGTTGTCTTCCGGCACCGTGAACAGCACCGACATCGGCTGCATTTGCGTCACGATGACCACGGTACTGCTGATCGCCTGCAACAAATTGCCGATATCGACCTGGCGCAGACCGACGCGGCCGGTGACCGGCGAGGTGATGCGCGTATAGCTCAGATTAAGCCGTGCGGTCTCGACCGCGGCCTGATCGTAGGCAACCGTAGCCTCATCCTGTTCGACGAGTGAGACCTGCGTGGCATAGGTCTGATCCGAGACCGACTCTTGTGCCAGCAGCGTTTTGTAGCGCTGCAGATCGATCCTGGCATTGGCGAGCAATGCCTGGTCGTGCTTGAGCTGTCCCTGTGCCTGATCGAGTACGGCCTGAAACGGGCGCGGATCGATCAGCGCGAGCAGGTCGCCGGCTTTGACGATCTGGCCCTCGGTGAAAGCGATCTTGACCAGCGGTCCGTTGATCTGTGGATGCACCGTCACGGTCGCGAGCGGCGTCACGGTGCCCAGTGCGTTGACAGTGATGGGTATATCCGCGACCGTCACCTTGGCCACGCCAACCGTCAGCGGACCGCCCGCGGCACCGAAGCGACCGCCGGGGGCGCTCGTGGTGCTCGCGCGATAACGCAGCCCAAGCACCACCAGCACGACCAGCAGGATCGCCCCGAGCCCCCACAAGAGCTTCTTTAATGGTGAGCGCGGCGCCGTATTGGGACGGGCAGTCTCAAGCTCGTACTCAGGAATCGGGGCGTTCATGCTGCATCCAGTCAATACCCTGCGGCGCCGGGTCGCTAAATTCTAGCGGCCGCTCGGGCTCCTGCGTGTGTCGTGTCCCATAGTTAACCGAGTTCCGGTATCGGCCTGCAATCGTTAACAACATTTAATCTCACTATTAATTTCAATGATGGGCAATGCCATCCATCGTGCAAGCGCGTGCCCGCGCCAGCTCGAGAGCTCCCCTGCTGCCGGCACGCGCGGCGCGCGATCCGGCTACGGGCGCACTCTATATACTCAGACGATGAACGCTCCGCTACTGGGCGCTATCGACGCGGGTGGCACAAAGTTTCAATGCGTCCTGGCCCGTGGCTGCGAGCAGGTGCTGCTCTCGCAGCGCATCCAGACGCGCGAGCCCGACGCCACGTTGCGCGATGTGTTCGCATTCTTTGAGGACAGCCAGGCGACTTACGGCGGCATCGAAGCGTTCGGCATCGGCGCCTTCGGTCCGCTCGACCTGGACCCGGACTCCGCCAGCTACGGCCACATCCTCTCGACACCGAAACACGGGTGGAGCAATGCTGATCTGGTCGGCTCGTTGCAACGCCGATTCGGCAAGCCGGTTGCGATCGACACGGATGTCAACGCGGCGGCCCTTGGCGAGATCGAGCGCGGTGCGGGCCGCGGCCTGCGCTCGCTGGTCTACGTGACCGTTGGTACGGGCGTTGGCGGCGGTGCCGTGATAGCCGGCAGCACCTTGCGTGGCCTCATGCATCCGGAGATGGGACACATCAGCGTGCATCGCGACCGGCGCGATCACGAATTTCCCGGCGTGTGTCCATTTCATGGCGACTGCCTCGAGGGCCTGGTGTGCGGTCCGGCCATACGCGAGCGCTGGGGCGTGCAGCTCGATGCGCTCGGTCCCGGGCATGAGGCCTGGAGCATCATCGGTAATTACCTCGGACAGCTCATGTCCAACCTGGCGCTGATGCTCTCGTGCGAACGAATCGTACTCGGCGGCGGCGTCATGACCGGCGGCGCGTTGCTGCCCCATGTGCGTGCCAGCGCCCGGGGCTGGCTCAATGGCTATTTGCCGCCGGCGGCGCTGCGCGGGGATCTGCAGCAGTACATCGTGGCGCCGGGGCTGGGCGAGCGCAGCGGCGTCATGGGCGCGCTCTCGCTGGCATTGCGCCTGCTGGCATAGAATCGACGCGTGTCACAGGTCACGCACGACATTCACGAGCATCGCTTTGCGCACGCCGCGGCGCTCACGCAGGCGCTCGCGGCGCGGATCGCAGAGGCACTGCAAGGCGGGCTTGCAGCCGGTCGCGGGGCGAGTCTCGCGGTGCCAGGCGGGCACACTCCCATTGCGCTGTTCGAGCGGCTCTCGGGTGCGGCTCTGGATTGGGACAATGTCTGGATAACGCTGACCGATGAGCGCTGGGTCGATGTCACGAGCGCCTCGAGCAACGAGGCGCTGGTACGCTCACATCTGCTGCGTCATGCGGCCGCGAGCGCGCAGTTCGTCGGACTGAAGAGCGCAGCCACCGATGTGCAACTGGCCGCGGGCGCGAGCTGGTCGAATGTGGCCGAGATACCCCGACCATTCGATCTGATGCTGCTCGGTATGGGCGACGACGGGCACATCGCCTCGCTGTTCCCGGACTCGCCCGGGCTGTCTGCGGCGCTGGATCTGTCGCAGCCTCCCGGATGTGTGGCGATGCACGCGCCGGTCGCGCCGCACGCGCGCATCAGCCTGAATCTGCGCGCGCTGCTCGATTCACGCCAGATTGTGCTGCTGATCGAGGGGGCTGCGAAATGGGCTACGCTGCAGCGCGCACGCGTGCACGGCCCGGCGACCGAAATGCCGGTGCGCGCGCTGTTGCAGCAGCAGAACGTGCCGGTATCGGTGTACTGGTCAGCTTAGCGGTAGGGGCGGGGTTGCCCGCCCCGTCAATCGTCCATCAGGAAGCTGCGCAACTGTTCGCTGCGGCTCGGGTGGCGCAATTTGCGCAGCGCCTTGGCCTCGATCTGACGAATTCGCTCGCGCGTCACGTCGAATTGCTTGCCGACTTCCTCGAGCGTGTGGTCGGTGTTCAGATCGATACCGAAGCGCATGCGCAATACTTTGGCTTCGCGCGGCGTGAGCTGCGCCAGTACGGAATGCGTGGTCTCGCGTAGCGACTCCATGGTCGCCTGATCGATAGGCGAGGCCACCGACTGATCTTCGATGAAATCTCCGAGATGCGAGTCCTCGTCGTCGCCGATCGGGGTCTCCATCGAAATCGGCTCCTTCGCAATCTTGAGCACCTTGCGCACCTTGTCTTCGGGCATCTCCATGCGCACCGCCAACTCTTCGGGCGTCGGCTCGCGGCCCATTTCCTGCAGCATCTGCCGCGAAATGCGGTTGAGCTTGTTGATCGTCTCGATCATGTGGACCGGAATGCGGATCGTGCGCGCCTGATCGGCGATAGAGCGCGTAATGGCCTGGCGGATCCACCAGGTCGCATAGGTTGAGAATTTGTAGCCGCGACGATACTCGAACTTGTCCACGGCCTTCATCAGGCCAATATTGCCTTCCTGGATCAGGTCCAGGAACTGCAGACCGCGGTTGGTGTACTTCTTCGCAATGGAGATGACGAGCCGCAGGTTGGCCTCGACCATTTCCTTCTTGGCGCGGCGCGCCTTGGCCTCACCGATCGAGACCTCGCGGTTGATCTCCTTGATGTCATTGACCGACAGGTGATAGAGCTCCTCGAGCTGCATGAGCTTGCGCTGCCGGCGCTCGATCTCATCCTTGAGCCGCGCGAGCGGCGCGGAATATTTCTTGCCGGCCTTGACGTGCCGGGATAGCCAGCGCGCGCTGGTCTCGTTCTTCGGAAACGTGGCGATGAAGTCCTTGCGCGGCATGCCAGCGTCGCGCACCGCGATGACCATGATTTCCTTCTCGATCTGCCGCACCTCGCTGATATGCGAGCGCAACTGGTCGGTCAACGCGTCGAACATGCGCGGTGAGAGTTTGAGCTCCAGGAACTCTGCGGCGAGCCGCTTGCGCAGTTTCTGCGTCTTCGGATCGTCCGCGCCGTTCTTGGCGATCGATGTCAGAGCCTGCTGCAGCAGTTTGCCGATCGAGGCCATGCGGCGCGCGACTTCCTCGGGATCCGGCCCGGTATCGATCGCCTCTTCCTCACCCTCGTCGCCGTCCTCGGCGTCCTCTTCTTTATCCGCCGCATCGGTCTCGAGCTCGATCTTGGTCGGGTTCTGCGGCTGAGCGATGACGTCGGGCGCGTTCGGATCGATGAAGCCCACTACCAGGTCGATCAGTCGCGCCTGGCCGGCTTTGACCAGCTCATAGGTGCGCAGCAGGTGCTCGAAGGTGGCCGGGTATTTGCCAAGCGCAACGCGCACGGCGTCCAGACCTTCCTCGATGCGCTTGGCGATGCGGATTTCGCCCTCGCGCGTGAGCAGCTCCACCGTGCCCATCTCGCGCATGTACATGCGAACCGGATCGGTCGTGCGACCCAGTTCGGCATCCAGCGCCGCCAGTGCGGCCGCGGCTTCCTCGATCGCCTCATCATCCGCGGCAGAGGGAGGCTCGCTGGCGAGCAAGGACTCGGTGTCCGGTGCTTTTTCATACACCGGAATACCCATGTCGTTGATCGTATTGACGATGCCTTCGATCTGCTCGGGATCGACGATCTCGGCCGGCAGATGATCGTTGACCTGGGCGTAGGTCAGGTAGCCCTGCTCCTTGCCGCGGGCAATCAGCAGCTTGAGCTGCGACTGGCGATCCTCGGGCAGCCGCTGTCCGCGCCGCGATTCCACGGCAACGGCAGTTGAGCCCGCGCCGGCGTGCTTATGCCCGGTGTGTGCGGACTTGTCGTGCGGCTTGTCCGCGGGTTTGTCATGGTGCGCACCCTTGGACGCAGTTGCGGCTTTGAGCGCAGCCGTGGGCTTCACAGCCACCACCGGCCGGGCGGGGCCAGCTGCCTTCTTATGTGCGCCATGGGCATCGGTGGCCTTCGCCGTTGCGGCACTTGCGCGTGCGGGGTGCGCCAGGGCGCTTTTGCGACGTGCACTCGCAGCCTGGCGGGCCTGGGTTCTTCGGGGCAAGGAGGCTGATTTTGGCTTACGTGTCATGGCGTCTTCGCGAAGGGCTGTTCGGGGGCGGGACTCGACGACAAGGCCGCACGTCCCGTCGCATGGTAACGAGAGGATGGGGTACAGGCGCGCTCATGGGAATTCGCCATTATACCCCGATTTTGTTGCGATGCCTCCAGATTTCAAGCCAGGCGCCCGCAATTTAACCGTAGCGGGCTTGGAAGCCGGGGCATTCAACTGCCGCGCGCCGCGCTTTCGCTCTTGCTCGGACCGGCGACGAGTGTCTGGAGTTCCAGTTTCTCCGCCTGATCGAGCGTCTGCACGCGAGCCTTCTCGATCAGCGCCTCGAGCCGACCGACGCGCAATTGCGCATCGAGCAGCCGCTCTATTGCCTGCGTGAGCTCCCGGCTCGCGGCCTGCGCCTCGGCGACCAAAGGCTCGCTGGCCGCCAGTTCGCATAGGCGGCGGTATTCGGGTCGCTCGCGCCAGCGCTCCAGAGTTTGCGCCATGTTGCGCGCGGGCCTTGCGGCGTGCTCCTCGAGCAGCTCGCTGAGCACCGCAACGCCCGGATGCGGCAGCTGCGCCAGGGACTGGCGCTGCGCAGGCGTCACCGCGTCAGCCGCGGCCGGACAGTGCAATAGCAATGTGATCGCCTGCGTGATCAGGCTGCCGCGGCCGGCGCTAACAGCGCTGCTCACAGGCGCACTGGAGCCAGACGGCTCGCGGGCCCCGCGCGCTTCGGTGCCGGCAGGCTGCGCTCCGGCGAGCCATTGCTGCAGGCGCTCGCTCGCGGTGCCTATTGCTGCGGCGAGCCGCTCGATCAGCAGCTCGCGGTAGACGCCGGGGGCGACCTTCTCGAGCAACGGCCGCGCCAGGGCGACGAAGTGCGCTTTGCCGTCGGCGTGGCTGATATCCGCCTCGCTGCACAGTTGCGCGACCAGGTATTCAGACAATGGCAGCGCCAAACCCACGCGCGCCTCGAAGGCCGCGCTGCCCTCCAGGCCCACGAGGGAATCCGGATCCTGCCCCTCCGGCAGAAACATGAAGCGGATCTCGCGGCCCGCCCGCGCCTCGGGCAGTACATTGAGCAGGGCCCGCCAGGCCGCCGCGCGGCCGGCACGATCGCCATCGAAGCAGAACACAATCTCGTTGACCAGACGAAACGCCCGGCGCAGATGTTCGGCGGTGGTCGCCGTGCCCAGCGTCGCGACCGCATAGCTCAGGGACTCCTGGTGCAGCCGCACTGTGTCCATGTAGCCCTCGACCACGAGCAGACGCTTGAGGCTCTGGCGCGCCAGCCGCGTTTCATACAGCCCGTAGAGTTCCTTGCTCTTATGGAAGAGCTCGCTCTCTGGAGAATTGAGGTATTTGGGCTCGCCGCGCTCGATGACTCTGCCGCCAAACGCGATCACCCGACCGCGCGTATCGCGGATCGGAAACATGAGTCGATCGCGGAAGCGGTCGTAATAGCCATCGGCGCCGCCGGCGCGTTCACGCTCGATGATCAGGCCGGTCGCGGCAAGGGCCCGCCGGTGCTCGGCCGTGTCGCCAAAGCGGCTGAGCACCTCGCTCCAGGCGTCGCTCGCGTAGCCGATCTGAAAGCGCTCGATGCTGGCGCTCAGCAGTCCGCGCGAGGCCGTGTAGGCGCGCGCGCGCGCATCGCTGCGCAGGTTGCTCGCATAGAACTCGGCAACGCGGCTGAGCATCGCATACAGCGGCGCGTGATCCTCGCTGGGCGCGCTGAGCGCGTTGCCCTCGCGCGGCACCGTCAAGCCCAATCGGCCAGCCAGATCCTCGACCGCCTCCGGAAACGGCAGGTGATCAAACTGCATCAGAAAACCCAGCGCCGTTCCATGCGCGCCGCAGCCGAAGCAATGATAAAACTGCTTGTCCGGGCTCACCCAGAATGACGGGGTTTTCTCATCATGAAACGGGCAGCAGGCCTTGAATTCGCGCCCGGCCTTCTTCAGCGCGACGCGGCTGCCGACAATCTCGACGATATCGGCACGCGCGATCAGCTCGTCGATGAAGCTTTGCGGAATGCGGCCGGACATCGGGCGTGCGCCCGGTCAGGAGGCCGAAAGCCGCGCCTTGATGCGTGCGCCGACTGCGGCCATGTCAGCGCGACCCTGTGCCTGGCTCTTGATGACATTCATGACGCGGCCCATGTCCTTGACCGTGGCGGCACCGGTCTGTGTGATGGCGGCCTGGATCAATGCGTCGAGCTCAGCATCGCTGAGCCGCGCGGGCAAGTATGCGGTGATGATCGCAAGCTCGGCGGTTTCTTTCGCCACCAGGTCGCTGCGTCCGCCGCTCTCGAACTGGGCAATCGACTCGCGCCGCTGCTTGCCCATTTTCTCCAGCGCCGCTATCACCTGGGAATCATCGAGCGTAATGCGTTCGTCGACTTCGCGCTGCTTGACGGCCGCGAGGATCAGACGGATGGTCGCGAGGCGCTCCTTCTCTCCGGCCCGCAGGGCCGTCTTCATGTCTTCCTGCAGGCGCTCTCTGAGGCTCATGGTGGCATCGGCGCCGTGAGCGGCGCGCGCAATGCGGCGCGTATCAGCGCGCCGGGCGTACGAAGTCGCGCGACACGCGCTTCATGTGCCGCTTTACGGCCGCCGCCTTCTTGCGTTTCCGTTCTTGTGTAGGCTTTTCGTAAAATTCGCGCCGTCGCAGCTCTGCGAGGACGCCCGCCTTCTCGCAGGCACGCTTGAAGCGCCGCAATGCAGCGTCAAAATATTCATTCTCACGTACGCGAACGCTCGGCATCTAAATCACAACCTCTTGATTAACAAAAGCTTTT
>JBEKUL010000036.1:0-25525 GCA_049515055.1 Steroidobacteraceae bacterium
AAGGCCCATAGCTGGACTTTTGGTCACTCGGTCAATGACATCCAAAGGACGTATCGACGCGAGTCCCCACACAAATTACCTGCCAAATTATTAAAGAGCACCTGCGGCGCAAAGGCCGTAGGAAAGGGCCGGGAAGTATAGCCCTGCGGCTTTACCCGTCAACATAACGCAACAGCTATTGAGTGCGCTGCCGCGAGAAGCGCGGGGCGACTCGGCTCGAGGGCGCGCATTATAGAGCCCGCCCCGCCCCTGTCAACGCATCCGGGGCGATTAATTACAGTTTCGCTACGCGATTTCTAAATAACTGTATTTATTGGGCTTTTCCTATTCTCAGGCGCGCAAAGCGCCGCGGCCCCACCTGCAGGATGTGCACGCTGCCGACGGGCAATCGCGCCGCCACATCCGCGACCCTCTCGCCGTCGATCCGCACCGCACCTTCGGCAATCTTGCGCCGCGCTTCCGTGCCGCTGGCGACCAGCCCGGCCCCATGGGCGAGCGCCGCGGTCAGCGCGACGTCATCGGCGCCCGCCTCGGCTAAAAACACCTTCTCCGGCAGGTCAGTCGGCAGCTGCTTATTGGAGCGCGCCGTAAAGTCGCCCTGGGCACGCTGCGCGGCTTGCGGGCTATGAAAGCGCGCGACGATCTCGCGCGCCAGCTCAAACTTGACGTCGCGGGGATTGCGGCCGGTCTCGACCTCGCGGCGCAATTGTGCGATCTCGCCCAGTGGGCGAAAGCTCAGCAGCTCGAAATAGCGCCACATGAGCGGATCGGAGATCGACATGAGCTTGCCGAACATCTGTTCGGGCGGCTCGTTGATCGCGATGAAGTTGCCCAGCGACTTGGACATCTTGTTGACCCCGTCGAGTCCCTCGAGCAGCGGCATCGTCAGCACCACCTGCGGCTCCTGGCCGTATTGCTCCTGCAGCTGGCGACCCACGAGCAGGTTGAATTTCTGGTCCGAGCCGCCGAGCTCCACGTCGGCCTGCAGCGCCACGGAGTCATAGCCCTGCACGAGCGGATACAGCAGCTCGTGCAGTGCGATCGGAGCGTGGCTGCGATGACGCTTGGCGAAATCGTCGCGCTCGAGCATGCGTGCGAGCGTATGTCGGGCCGCTATCTCGATCAGACCGGCAGCGCCCATGCTGCCGAACCAGCGCGAATTGAAATCCACGCGCGTGCGCTGCGGATCAAGGATGCGAAAGATCTGCTGCTCATAGGTGCGCGCGTTGCTTTGCACCTCTTCGGGCGTGAGTCGCGGCCGCGTCGCGTTGCGTCCGCTCGGATCGCCGATCAGACCGGTGAAATCACCGATCAGAAAAATGACCTCATGGCCGAACTGCTGGAAGGTGCGCATCTTGTTGATGAGCACGGTGTGGCCCAGGTGCAGATCCGGCGCGGTCGGGTCGAAGCCGGCCTTGATCCGCAAGGCTGCCCCGCGCAGCAATTTGCGCTCCAGCTCCGCGGGCAGCAGCAACTCCTGTGCTCCGCGCGCGATCTCGGCCATCTGTTCCTGCAGACTCTCGTTCATGGTGCTCATCGCCAGATTGCGCCGTGCGCGGCCGAAGCAACTGTAGCAGGATCGGGCGCTCGCGCCGTTGACCGGGCCGTTGGCGTCACGGTAGGGTCCATCCCATCATGACGCTCTATCTGGGGATGATGTCCGGCACCAGCATGGACGGCATCGACGCCGCACTGCTCGAGATCGGCTCGAGCCGAATGGATGTGCAGGCAGCCCACGATCATGCGTGGCCCGCAGAGTTGCAGCGCAGGCTGCGCCATGCGGCCGAGCACAGCGAGCACACGGGCTTGCGCGAGCTGGGGGAGCTCGACACGGCGGTCGGGCTGCAATTCGCGCAGGCGGCCGCTGAGTTGCTGCGCTCCGCCGGCATATCGGCCAGCCAGGTGCGCGCGATCGGCAGCCACGGCCAGACGCTGCTGCATCAGCCCGCGGGTGAGGCACCTTTTACACTACAGATCGGGGATCCCAACATCATCGCCGAGCGCCTCGGCATTGACGTGGTCGCCGATTTTCGCCGCCGCGATCTCGCCGCCGGCGGCGAGGGCGCGCCATTGATGCCCGCCTTTCATGCCGCCGTGTTCGCCGCTGCCGGACAGTTGCGGGCTGTGATCAATATCGGCGGCATCGCGAATGTGACATTGCTGATGCCTGATGGCGCTGTGATCGGTTTCGATACCGGTCCGGGCAATTGCCTGCTCGATGCCTGGTCGCGTCGCCATCTGCGGGAAGCCTATGACGCCGGGGGGGCCTGGGCCGCCAGCGGTGCGGTCGACCAGGGGCTGCTCGCGCAGTTACTGGCGCTGCCCTACTTCGCTCGCGGCGCACCCAAAAGCACGGGCCGCGATACTTTCAGCGATCAGTGGCTTGAGGGCGTGCTTGCGGGCCGTTCGATCAGGCCGGTCGACGTGCAGAGCACTCTTTCGGAGCTCACCGCGCGCAGTATTGCCGACGCGCTGCGTGCAACGGCTGGAACCCCGCCGCGCGAGATCTACCTGTGCGGCGGGGGCGCGTTCAATGCCGAGCTCGTGCGCCGCCTGCGCCAGGCTCTCCCGCAGGCGCAGGTGAGCACCACCGAGGCCTGCGGCATAGCCCCTGAGCACGTCGAGGCCGCGGGCTTTGCCTGGCTCGCGCATCGCTATCTTAATGGTCTGCCTGGGAATTTACCCTCGGTAACCGGGGCCCGACGGCCCGTGCCGCTGGGGGCGCTGTACCGCGGCGGCGCACTTTAACGACCCTGTCATCCCCCTGGAGGCGCGGGCAGATACAATAGCTTCAACAGCAATTCCACAATCCGCACAGGCCGCCCCCGTGGATCAGCCCGCGCTGCGCTCGCCGCAGAATTTCATCAACCGCGAGTTATCGTCGCTCGAATTCAACCAGCGCGTGCTGGCGCAGAGCCTGGATCCGCGCGTGCCATTGCTCGAGCGGCTCAATTTCCTGTGCATCTCATCCAGTAACCTGGACGAATTCTTCGAGATCCGCGTCGCCGGTCTCAAGCAGTTGCTCGAGCTCGGCTCGACCCAGATTGGCGCCGACGGGCTCGCGCTGGGCGAGCAGCTCGCGGCCATACACGAAGGCGCCAAGCGCCTGGTGCACGAGCAATACGCCTGTCTGAACGACGTGCTGCTGCCGGCGCTGAGCGCCGCTGGCATCGAGGTGCTCGATGCCGACGACTGGGATGCGGCCACGCGTGCCTGGGTCGAGCATCACTTTGTCGCCGAAGTCGAGCCGGTGCTCAGCCCGCTGGGCCTGGATCCGGCGCGGCCCTTTCCGCGCATCCAGAACAAGAGCCTTAACTTCATCGTGCGCCTCTCGGGCAAGGACGCCTATGGCCGCGACAGCGAGCTCGCGATCGTGCAGGCGCCACGCTCGCTGCCGCGCATCGTGCCATTGCCCGATGGCGGATTGCAGCGGCGTTTCGTGGCCCTCTCGACCATCGTGGAAGCGATGGTCGAGCATCTGTTCGAGGGCATGCAGGTTCTGGGCTGTTATCAGTTCCGACTGACCCGCAACAGCGACCTGTTCGTCGATGATGAAGAAGTCGATGACCTGCGCCGCGCGCTCGAGGGCGAGCTGGCACAGCGCCGCTACGGCGCGGCGGTACGGCTCGAGACGGCGGCCGACTGCCCGCAGGACATGATCGATTTTCTGCTGCATCAGTTCGCCCTCACGCCGCTGGACTGCTACCAGGTGCCCGGGCCGGTCAACCTCAATCGCTTCTCGGCAATCTACGATCTGGCGCAGCGCGCCGATCTCAAGTATCCGCCGTTCACGCCGGGACTGCCGGCAAGGCTGATCGGTGCGACGGACCTGTTCGCGGTGACCCGGCAGCGCGAGCTGCTACTGCACCACCCTTACCGCAGCTTCGGGCCGGTCATGGATCTATTGCGTCAGGCCGCTAGCGATCCGGGCGTGCTCGCAATCAAGATGACGCTCTATCGCACCGGCAATAACTCGCCGATCGTGGAAGCGCTGCTGGCCGCTGCCCTCGCAGGCAAGGACGTGACCGTCATCATCGAGCTGCGGGCTCGCTTTGACGAAGAAGCCAATATCGAGCTCTCGACCCGGCTGCAGGAGGCTGGCGCGCACGTCATGTACGGCGTGGTCGGCTACAAGACTCATGCCAAGCTCACGCTGATCGTACGGCGCGAGGCCGACGGCATTCGCCGCTACTGTCACCTGGGCACGGGCAACTATCATCCGCGCACCGCCCGGCTCTACACCGACTATGGCCTGCTCACCTGCGATGAGGAAATCGGCACGGACGTGCACGAGATCTTTTTGCAGCTCACCAGCCTGACGCGCACGCCACGGTTGCGAAGGCTGCTGCAATCGCCGTTTTATATGCACGAGGCTCTGCAGGGGATGATCGAGCGCGAGCAGGCGCATGCGTTGAGCGGCAAGAGCGCCCGCATCATCGTCAAGCTCAACGCGCTGGTCGAGCCACAGATCATCGAATCGCTTTATCGCGCGTCGCGCGCCGGTGTGCGCATCGATCTGATCGTGCGCGGGGTCTGTGCGCTGCGCCCCGGTATTCCCGGGGTGTCCGACAACATCGCGGTGCGCTCAGTGGTCGGTCGCTTTCTCGAGCACTCGCGCGTCTACTGGTTCCAAAACGACGGCGCAAGCGAGCTATATCTGGCGAGCGCAGACTGGATGGAGCGCAACTTTTTCCGTCGGGTCGAGATCGCCTTTCCGGTCCTGGACGCGGAGTTGCGCGAGCGCATCCTGAGCGATCTGGAGACGTATCTGGCCGATAACACCAATGCCTGGGAATTGCGCCCGGACGGCTCCTATCGGCGTCTTGTGCCAGGCGAGGCAGCCCCGCAAGACGCGCAGGCGCTGCTGCTGGCGCGCTACGCCGGGGGCCCCACACCAACGGATTCCTGAGCCGGGCGATTGCCTGTCACGAGCTGGCACGGCCGGCCGAGAACACGCGCAGGCGCAAACCCTGGGGCCGCAGGTAGTCGATCTCGAGCTGCAGATCCGCCACCGTCAGCGGATGCTCCTTGAGCCAGCGCGCCGGAAAATCCAGCTCCAGCGTGCGGCCGCGCGCCACCAGCTCGATGGGCGGCAGGGCCTCGGCGCTGCGGCCCCGATGCAGCAGCACTGCGAGTCGCAGCAGCACGATCAGGAAGATCGCGAGCCGGTCCCAGGGCGGAATGAGATCCTCGAGTCGATCGAGCGCGAGCTTGCGCCGATGCGAGCCGACCAGGCGCGCCATCAATTGCTGCTCCTCGGTGGAGAAACCCGGCATATCGGCGTTCTCGAGCAGGTAGGCGCCATGCCGGTGATAACCGTTGTGGGCTACGTCGAGGCCGATCTCATGCAATCGTGCCCCCCAGGTCAAACTGAGCTCGGCCAACGGATCCTCCAGGCCCCAGGCGCTCTTGACCTGCGTCAGAAACGACAGCGCAGTGGCCTCGACCCGCGCGGCCTGCTCGCCGTCCACATGGTAGCGACGCTGCATCGATGAGACGGTGCGTTCGCGCGCATCCGAGCGCGTCAGGCGACCGACCATGTCGTAGAGCAGACCGTCACGCAGCGCGCCTTCCACGAACCGCATCTGCGCGATGCCCAGCGCATCAATGATCTCGGCCAGGATCACCGTGCCGCCCGGAAATACCGGCCGACGCTCCTCGCTGACGGACTCGAGATCGAGCGTGCGCATGTTGCCGCTCTGGGCAAGGCGCTGCAATATGCGCTCGAGCCCGTCCGGAGTGATCGCGCTGGCGCTCGGATCGAGCTCGCGAATACTCGCGCCGATGGCGCGCACCGTGCCGGAGCTGCCGACCGCGCGCTCCCAGCCGCGACGCAGAAACGCCGCCTGAATCGGTTCCAGCTCCAGGCGTGCGGCCAGACGTGCGCGCTCGATGCGCTTGGGCGACAAGCGGCCGTCGCCGAAGAAGCGCTCGCTCAATGACACGCAGCCGATCTGCAGACTCTCGAGCTCGAGCGGCTCGTAGCGCTCGCCGATGATGATCTCGGTGCTGCCGCCACCGATATCCACGACGAGACGCCGGCCCGGCTCGTTGGGCAGATTGTGCGCAACGCCCGAGTAAATCAGGCGCGCCTCCTCCATGCCTGAGACGATTTCGATCGGGAACCCCAGAGCTTCGCGCGCGCGCTCGAGAAACGCCTGCTTGCGACGTGCGATGCGCAGCGCATTGGTGCCCACGACGCGCACATTGCGTGCGTGCATGTCGTGCAGGCGCTGGCCGAAGCGCTGCAGACACTCCAGCGCCCGCGCCGCGACGTCCTTGTCGAGGCGGCCGTCCACGCCGATGCCGGCGGCCAGGCGCACCATCTCGCGCAATCGATCAATGATAACGAGCTGACCGAGCGAGTAGCGCGCGACCACCATGTGAAAACTATTGGAACCCAGGTCGACCGCCGCAATGACGTCGGACATGGTTCGCGGGGCGCGGGCTCAGGCCACGGCGCCGGGTCGAGCTCGCGGGGGAAAACTCAGGCGCTGAAGGAGGAGCCGCATCCGCAGGTGGTCTGAGCGTTCGGATTGCGGATCACGAACTGAGCCCCATCCAGCCCTTCGCGGTAATCGATCTCCGCGCCGCCCAGATACTGGAAGCTCATTGGGTCAATCAGAAGCTTGACGCCCTGATTCTCCACGCAGGTATCCCCTTCCTGCAGCACTTCGTCGAACTCGAATCCGTATTGCAGCCCCGAGCAGCCGCCGCCCTGGACGAATACCCGTAGCATGAGCTTCGGGTTGCCTTCTCCGGCGATCAGCTCACCGACCTTGTGTGCTGCAGCATCAGTAAAGATCAACAGCGCCGGCTCGCTGTGCGCGGCGTGTTGGGCCTCTTCCGGCGGGTTCAGTGTGTCTGCTTGACTCATGCAGTGAGTGTAGGGGGAGGGGCTCGGGGCGTCAAAGCGGTGCGTCACATGCTGCGCTGCGCTACCGAGTCCGGGGGCCCGGTCCGGCGCCATCGCGTGGCACGAGCCTGCCAACGATTTCCGCGCCCAGCGCCATCTCGATCGCGCCGTAATGAACGTTCCCCTGAACGCGCGCCTTGGCCCCCAGCACGACGCGCTCGCTGCCAATGATGTCGCCGTTGACCCGACCATTGAGGACCACATTGCGCGCCTCGACCGAGCCTTCCACGACGCCGTGCTCGCTGACGGACAGCGACGCGGGCAAGCCGGCCGTAGCGCGTACGTTTCCGGTGATGCGCCCATCCACGTGCAAGCCACCCGCAAATTCGACATCGCCCTGCACATTGGCGCTGCGGCCGATCAGCGTATCGATCTGCCCGAGCTCATCTTTCTCATGCCGCTTGAACATGCAAATCCTCGAAGCGCTAGCCCAGATCGGCGGTCCAGACGAAAGTCTGGCGGTAGGGTGCCACGCCCTTGCGCGCGGGTCGAACCTCAATGGTCACGCGATCGGGCTTGAAGTCGGCCGGCAGCGTCAGCGGCTGCTCGATGGTCTGGTAATAGCGAAAATTAAACGGCAGTTCCTTCCTGCCTCCGGTGAGCTGTGCCAGATCCACGCTAGCCGCATCGCCGGCGAGCGTGCCGTCCACGGTGATCCCGAGCGTGCCGTTGATCGCCTCTTCGGGGCGCTGCAGTCGGCTCAGACTGAAGCGCAAGGCGAAGTGCTGCGCGCCCTGCAGCGCGGCGATGTGGAACTGTTGCACGCGCACGGCATCGGTTGCCTCCTGACCCGGCTGCGCGACCAGCCCGCGATAAAACTCCACGTCCTGCTGCTGGCGAGCCACCTGGGCTTGCAATTCGCCTATTGTGCGCGCCACTTCCGTGTGCTCGCGCACCTCGCCAACGCGCGTCTGATCGGCGGCATTGAGCTGCACCCGCAACTCACGTTGCGCGCGCTCGAGCTGATCAATCTGTCCGCGCAGCGCATCGCGCTGCGTGGCCGCCAGCATCGCGTCATAGCCGGCCGTATAGCGCCCGAGCTCGAACATGACGTACAGGGCGAGGCCGGCGAGCAATATCAGGATGCACAGCATGACCCAGCGGCGCGCCGGGGCATAGGTACGAACCACCAGCTTGCCGGGGATCTCCACCGGTCCCTCTTTAGGGCCCCGTTCCGGCGGGCGCGGGTTCGCTCAGTCCGACACGCGGTCGCCACCAGGATGGATAGGGCGGCAATCCAGCTGGAAAAGCCGCCGGTCCGAGCTCGTGCAGCGCCCGCGTATAGACCGCGCGCTTGAAGTAAATGACTTCGCGAATCGGTTGCCAATAATCGACCCAGCGCCAGCGGTCAAACTCGGGCTCTGCGGTCACGTCAAAGCGGATCGCCGGGTCGGGACGACGCAGTCGCAGCAGGAACCAGTGTTGCTTCTGGCCCAGGCACAAGGGCTGCACATTGCGGCGCAGATAACGCTGCGGGAGCCGATAGCGCAACCAATGCCGCGTACGGGCCAGGATCTGCACATCACCGGCCTGCAGCCCGACCTCCTCGTTGAGCTCACGCAGCAGCGCCTGCTCGATCGTCTCGCCGCTGCGCATCCCACCCTGCGGAAACTGCCAGCCGCGATCGCCACGGCGTCGGGCCAGCAACAGCTGGCCATCATCCGCCATCAGCACCATGCCGACATTGGCGCGATAGCCATCCGGGTCGATCAGATCGTTCATGGCACAGTAATACCAGTGCCGGGCGCACAAGCCAACCGTACGCGTCGGGTCTGCGTGCTACGGCGCGCTCAGAGCCGGCGCGCCGCCGCATCCCGCCGCCCCTGTACATACTCGTGCCCGAGCTGCATCAGCGCCTTGAAGCGCGCCTCGTCGCCGGCCACGACCGCGGCGCGTACGCTCTCGACCGCGCGGGTGAGCGCCTCGAGCGATTCGGTGCCGAAGTCGTTGAGCCGCTGGATCTCGAAATACAACTCCGGGCTCTCCTCGGCGACTTTGCTGGCGATATCGAATTGAGCGTCAAACGTGGTGCTCGAGAGCCGCACCAGACGCGGCGCGGCCTCGCCGCTCTCAGCCAATGCGGTCAGGAAGGCAATGTTCAGCGCATGCGAGAGCCCCAGGACGTAGGCGATCAGGCGATCGTGCTCATCGAGCCCCATGACGACCTGCTCAACCATGGTAGGCGCGAACAGCGAGCGTGCGCCCTGCAGCGCCGCCGCATCTCCGAGATCGATGAAGATCACGTGCCGCCCGGAGAGCAGCTCGGTGTCCGGACCGAACATCGGATGCACTGATGTGACGGCGACCCCGGCGCTGCGCAACGCTTCGAGTCCCGCCCGCAGGGGCGACTTGAGCGAACCCAGATCGAACACGAGCCCCTGCGGCTTGCGCGCCGCGAGTTCGTGCAGAATTGTGTTGGTGATAGCCAGCGGCGCAGCCACGACAATCAGATCCTGATCGAGCGCGGACTCGTGCCAGTCCGCCATCGCCGTGGACCCGGCCGCTGCCCTTGGATCGGCGATTTCGACGGCGAAGCCCTGCGAAGCCAGAAACTGCGAAAACCAGGCGCCCATCTTGCCCGCCCCGCCGATCACGAGTGCGCGCCGACCGCTGCCGGAGGCCTGCGCCGCGACACTGGCCTGCTCCTGGGTCGTCAGCGACGAGCGGATCAGCACGCGCATGACCGTCTCGGCGACGTCGGGCGAGATGCCCAGCTGCGCGGCGTCATGACGCGCACCGAGTATGACTTCGCGCTCGCGCCGATAGTCGCGCGTCGCATGGCCCGTCGAGCGCTTGACCCGCGCGATTTCGCGACTTGCGGCCTGGCGCTCGGCAATAAGCTGCAGCAGCCTGCGATCCAGGCCGTCCAGATGTCCGCGTAGCTCCTCGAGATTCATTGCCCCTGCCCCACGTTTTAATGGTCCGCCTTTGTATAGGCACAGTTCGGCTCACCGCAAGCTCGCACCCCGTACGGTGCAGGCCGCACGCGCGCGGGCTAGCATGCGGGAATGACATCGCCTGAGGAACTACTGCCCGAGCCGCTGCCACAGGAGCCCCTGGCACTCGCGGCGCTGTGGCTCGAGCAGGCCACGCGTGCCCGCTCGCAGGCTAATCCCAACGCGATGGTATTGGCCACCGCCGATGCGCAGGGCCGGCCGTCGGCGCGAGTCGTGCTATGCAAGGAAATCCGGCCGCAACCCGGATACATATGCTTCTACGGTAATTACGAGTCGCGCAAGGGCGCCGAACTCGCGGCCAATCCGCGCGCCGCCGCCGTGATGTACTGGCCAGCAATGAGCCGGCAGGTGCGAATCGAGGGACCGATCCTGCGCGCCAGCCCCGCCCAGAGCGACGCCTATTTTGCCTCGCGGCCCTGGCAGAGCCGCCTCGGCGCCTGGGCGAGCGAGCAAAGCGCCCCGATCGGTTCGCGCGCTGCGCTGATTGCCGCCCTCGAGCGCTGCGCACAACGTCTTGGCGTGCCTGCCCCGAACCAATGCGCCCCGGATGCGCCCGATCCAGGCGTATTCATTCCCCGCCCCCCGCATTGGGGCGGCTGGCAACTATGGGCGCAGGCCGTGGAGCTGTGGGTCGAAGGCAGCGCGCGCCTGCACGATCGTGCACGCTGGACGCGCGCGCTGGCGAGCCGCCCGGACGCATTCGATGCCGGCCGCTGGAGCGCCACGCGGCTCAATCCCTGATCCCTGATCCCATCGCCTCCAGCACCCTGGCGTGCAGCGCTGCATTGCTCGCGAGCACCGAATTGCTCGACAAGCCAACCGGCGCGCCCGCCAGGTCAGTAAACAGGCCACCGGCCTCGCGCACGATCACGGTCAGGGCGGCGATGTCGAGGATATTGACGTCGGTCTCGATCACCACATCGAGCGCACCGCGCGCGAGCAGATGATAGTGCACAAAATCGCCATAACCGCGCAGTCGATTGACCCGACCCGCGAGCGCGCCGAAGCGCGCCCAGCTCGCCGCATTTGTGGCCAGCGTCTTCAGATTGCCTGTGGAGATGCTCGCCTCGCCCAGATCGTCTATGGCGCTGACGAAGATCGGCTTGCCATTGAGGAATGCGCCGCCGCCCTGCTCGGCCCAGGCCAGCTCGCCGTAGACCATGGCGTTCGAGACCCCAAGCACCAGCTCTCCACTGCGCATCAATGCGATCTGCGTGGAAAAGAACGGGCACTCGCGCACGAAGGACTTGGTACCATCGAGCGGATCGACCAGCCAGATATTTTCAGCGTCCATGTCGTGGCGGCCGCTCTCCTCGCCATAGAAGCCAAAATCCGGAAAGCGCGCGCTCAGTACCGCGCGGATCGCGGCCTCGGCGCGCACGTCGGCCTCGGTCACGGGGGATTTGTCAGCCTTGAGCGTGACTGCAACATTGCGCCGGTACAGGCTCTGGATGACCTCGTTGGCGGCGTGCGCGGCCTCGAGCGCCGCCTGCAATTCTGGCGATACCATGTCTTGGGCTCAGGCCGGCGCGTTGCCGTACGGACAATGCCGGCAGCCGTTGCCGCAGCAATAACCGCGGCGCAAATGGTATTGGCGCGTAAAGACCCAATGCGAGCCTTCCCGATAACAATCGCCGGGCTGCAGCGGCAGATTGGGCGACATCGCCGCATCCCGCACAACTGCACCGATCGGCGCACTGGCGTCGTCGGGCGTCTCTGGCTGCTCGGTTTGCATACGCAAACTATAGTGCATCGTCGTCACCCGGCGTTGACATCCACGCATGCCCACGCCTAAAGTCCGCCCCTTCGACAGGTGCTCGGGAAGTCGGTGACGCGCGATTCCGCGCCATTCCGACGCTGCCCCCGCAACGGTAAGCGAACTGAAACTGCATCAAAGACCACTGCGCCTCAAGGGCGTGGGAAGGTGATGCAGCAGATCCTCGGGATCGAGTTCGCAAGCCCGGAGACCGGCCTGCCGAGCGGTACCCTTGAGACGCGGCGGGCGTCGGGCGGGTTGCGTCATCGCAACGGTCCTGTCCACGCGCCTTCTGGGCCCCCAGTGCAAAGCACCATGCGGGCGTGCATGGAAAGGCCGATCAATGAACTTCCCAGCTCATGCGCGCGTTCGCAACGCCGTGCTTATCCTTGTCTATTCACTTTACAGCGCTCTTGCGCAAGGCCAGAACGCCAGTCCCGGAGCGCCTGCAACCGATAATGCTGCGCAAGGCAGCGCGCTCGATCCGATCGTCATCACAGCGACGCGCACCGCGCAGCCGCTGGATCGCACCGGCAGCTCGATGTCGGTGATTGGCGCCGATGATCTGGCCACCCAGCAGCTGGCGTTCCTCAGCGATGCGCTCGCGCAGACACCGGGCCTGAGCGTCACGCGTGAAGGCGGTCCGGGCCAGCTCACGAGTGTGTTCATTCGTGGCGCGGGCACGGGCGAGTCCCTGACCTTGATTGATGGTATTCGCATCAATGATCCGAGTGCCCCCGATGGCGCACCCGTATTGGGTGATCTGCTGGTCAACAACATCGATCGCATTGAGGTGCTGCGTGGCCCGCAGTCCACGCTCTATGGCAGCGATGCGATCGGCGGGGTCGTGAATATTCTCACGCAGCGCGGTGGACCGCAGCCCTTCGTCGGCACACTCGAGGCCCAGGGCGGGACTTACGATACGTATCGGCTCGACGGGGCCGCTCACGGCTCAATCGATGCGCTCGAATATGGCGGGGCCATCAATTACTACGACACCGCCGGCGTGCCTGCCGCCTGCACCTGCGATGGCAATACGATGCCGGCCGGCTATCGCAATTTCGGCGCCACGGCGAACCTGCGCTTTCATGCCAGCGATGAGATCAGCATCGATCTGCGAGGCTTCTACCTCAAGTCGCACACCGACATTGCCGGCTATCCGCCGCCGACCTATACGTTGGCAGATGATGGCGAGTTCGGCCGTGACCAGCTCGTCGCCGGCTATGCCGGCATCAATGGCTCATGGCTCGATGGGCATATCACGCAGCGCATCGCGCTGATCGCCAGCGATAGCGATCGACGCTTCTACGGCGAGTTCGGCGACACCCCTGCTTACACATTCACCCCGACACAGAATTTCTACGCCGAGGGCGGCTCTACGCGCCTGGAATACCAGGGCGTCGTGAGCGTGGATCCCGACAACCAGTTGACCTACGGCGCGGAAAGGCAGCTCAGCACCATCAACACAGCGAGTGTCTACGATACGACGCCCATCACGGGGCGCGATCGGCTGACTGGCTATTACGGCCAATGGCAGAGCACGCTCGCGCAGCAGCTCACGCTCACCGGCGGCGTGCGCTATGACGAGGATCAGCAGTTCGGTGATCATACGTCGATCAAGCTCGCCGCGGCCTGGCAGATACCTGACGGGGCGACGGTGCTGCGCGCAAATTACGGCGATGGTTTCAAGGCGCCGACGCTCTACCAGGAATTCTCGAGCTACTCCAATGCGCTCTCGACGCTGCAACCCGAGAAGGCGATCGGCTGGGAGATCGGACTCGATCACGATCTGGTGGATAAGAAGCTGCGCGCCTCGCTGACCTACTTCAGCCGTACCGAGCACGATCTGATCGATTTCGATGACTGTTTCACGAGCGATCCGGGCTGCGTGCTGCGGCCCGTGGGCTACTACTACAACGTCGATCGCGTCTCCGTACGCGGTGTCGAGACCGGCCTGCTGGCACAGCCGGCGCCCGGCTGGAGCGCGTGGCTCAATTACACCAATCTTCGGGCCATCGATGAGCTCACGGGACTCTCGCTGCCGCGGGTCCCGCACGTTACGGACAACGCTGGGCTATCCTGGTCGAACAAAGGCACATCATTGGGAGCCAGCTATGGCTTTGTCGGCGCGCGCTTTGATGACGCGGCCAATTTCACGCCTCTGTCCTCGAGCGAAAATGTCAGCGTGTTCGGCAGCATCGCTTTGGGCTCGAGCCTGCAGGTGATCGCGCGGGTGGATAATCTGTTCAAGAATCGCAGCGAGCCTGCCGCCGGTTACGGCTACGTCGGGGAAGCGTTTTATGCGGGGCTGCGCCTGACATTGTAGAGTATGCGCATGGGCAATCGGCTCTCGAAAATCATGACGCGCACCGGAGATGACGGCAGCACCGGACTGGGCGATGGCACGCGCGTGCCCAAGGACGCTGCACGCATCGAGGCGATGGGCAGTGTCGATGAGCTCAACTGCGCGCTCGGCGTGCTGCAGTCGAACGAATTGCACGATGCGCCGGCCGCGGCCTGCCTGACCGAGGTGCAGCACGACCTGTTCGATCTGGGTGGAGAACTGTCGATTCCGGGCAGCTCGATACTCGGCGCCGAGCGCGTCGCCTGGCTCGAGGGGCAGCTCAAGCTGTTCAATCAGAGCCTGCCGCCACTCAAGGAGTTCGTGTTGCCCGGCGGCGGCACGCTTGCGGCCGCCAGTCATATCGCGCGTGCAGTCTGCCGCCGCGCCGAACGCTATTGCTGGACCCTGGCGCGCAGTGAGCAGGTAACCCCCGCTGCCCTGAGCTACCTCAATCGGCTCTCGGACCTGCTGTTCGTCCTGGCGCGCCGCTTCGCGCGTGCCGAGCGTGGCCATGAGCCGCTTTGGAATCGCGCCCGCCGGCACGCCGAGGCGAGCGAGCCGAGCGGGGATGATCGGGACGGCTCAAGCCGGTAGCGCGCGAGCCAGTAGCGCGCGCAGTCGCGGCCACTCGAACAGCGGCCCCGGATCGCTCTTGCGGCCCGGAGCCACATCGCTGTGGCCGGCCAGCCGCTCGATGCTCAGTGTTGGATAGGCAGCGCATAGCGCTGCGATCAAAGCGGCCAGCGCCCCGTATTGAGGCTGTGTGTACGGCACGTCATCAGCCCCTTCCAGCTCGATGCCGATCGAGAAGTCATTGCAGGCAGGGCGGCCCCGATAACTCGATTCGCCGGCATGCCAGGCGCGCGCCGTGAACGGTACATACTGCGACGTGTTGCCTTCGCGGTCGATTACGCTGTGCGCCGAGACCCGCAGCCCCGCGAGCGCGCCGAAACTCGGATCTGCGAGCGCCGGCAGGTTGCCGCAGAACAGGCGATCGATCCAGGGTCCGCCGAACTGCCCGGGAGGCAGGCTGATGCCATGCACGACGATCAGATCAGGCAACATTGCGCGTGGGCGCGCATCCCAATGCGGCGACAGGACCTGGCGCGCTGCGAGCAGCAGTCCGGTCGTGCTATCGATGCGCAGCGCAACGCTCATGAACCCGTGAGCATAACGCTCTATTCAATTGAGCGCCCCGCATGCGCCTGACCCGCTGCTTCGTGCCCACTGCCCTGCAGAGCCAGAGCACGCTGTGGTTGCCGGCCGCGGCGGCAGCCCACGTGGCCAAGGTATTGCGGTTGCGTCCGGGCGCGGCCCTCACGTTGTTCGACGGGCACGGTGGGGAATTCGAGGCTCAAGTGCTCGCCCTCGAGCGTCATCGTGTTCAGGTGCAGGTGGGTGCGCATCGGGCGATCGAGCGCGAGTCCCCGATCCCGGTGACGCTGTTGCAGTGCCTGGTACGCGCCGAGCGCATGGACTGGATCGTGCAAAAAGCCACTGAACTGGGTGCGGCCGAGATCGTACCGATTGCCAGCCAGCACAGCGTAGTGCGCCTGGATGACTCGAGCGCCGGGCGCCGGCTGTTGCACTGGCAGGCCGTGGCGCTCAGCGCCTGCGAGCAGTGCGGTCGCAACCGCCTGCCGGGCGTGCGCGCTGCCGTAGCCTTCGAGCGCGCGTGCGCCGAAGCGCACGAGAGCGCAGCGCGACTGATGCTCGATCCGGACGCGCAGCAGTCATTGGCCAGCGCCGCGTACGCGCTGGCGGCGGCCGGGCCCATGACGGCCTTGAGTGTGCTGGTTGGCCCCGAAGGCGGCTTCAGCGAGCCGGAGCGCGCCGCCGCGCACCAGCGCGGCTTCGTCAGTTGTCATCTCGGCGCGCGCACACTGCGAGCAGAGACCGCCGCGCTCGCGGCGCTCGCGGCGATTCAGGCTGTGCTGGTAGATCTTGGGGCTCGGCGGTGAGGCTCGCGTCGAGGCCGCTAACGCTGCGGCATCTCCACCGGCACGATGCTCACAGTCAGCAATTGAGTGCGCCGCAGTACCGACAATTGCAGCGGCTCACCAATGCTCCAGCGGCTCAGGAAGCGATGCAGCGCATCGACGCTGGCGAGGGTCTGCGACTGCGCCGCGATCAGTATGTCCCCGACACGCAGGTCCGAATCGGCCGCCGGCGTGTGCGGCTCGCGCGACACGATCTCAAGTGCCGTCTCGGCAGGCAACGCGAGCGCGCGCACGAGTCTGCGATCCAGTTGCCGTGTGCGCCCGGCGATACCCAGGTAGGCGCGGCGCACGTGCCCGTGCGCGAGCACCTCGGACAGAACCCATTCAGCCGTGGCCGCGGGCACGGCAAAACCGATGCCCTGCGCGGCCGCGATGATCGCCGTGTTGATACCGACCACGCGCGCGCGCGCATCGACCAGCGGACCGCCGGAATTACCCGGATTGAGCGGTGCGGTGTGCTGCACAATGCCTTCGATGAGCCGTCCGTCGCCCGCGCGCAAGGTGCGGCCCTGGGCGCTGAGCACGCCGGCCGATACTGTCGCCTCGAAACCGAACGGATTGCCGATCGCCACGACGAGCTGGCCCACGCGCAAGCGCTCGGTGACCAGCAATCCGGCAGCGGGCAGCCCCGAGGCCTCGGCCCGCAATACCGCCAGGTCAGTCGATGCATCCTCCCCGACGAGGCGCGCCTCGACGCTCTCGCCATCAATCAACGCGATCTGTACGCGCGCGGCACCGCGCACTACGTGCTGGTTGGTCAGCAGGTAGCCGTCGGGAGTCACGAGCACGCCGGAGCCGCTGCCCGCCGCTACGATCGCACCCCGGCGAGCCTTGCCGACGTGCACGCTGACCACCGCGGCGCCGATGCGCTCGACCACATCGACCACGCTGCGCGAGTACGCATCCAGCTCGCCGCTGTCGGCAGCCTCGGCTGGCTGCGCCGACGTGCCTTCGGGCTCCTGAATCGATTCCAGATCGTTGATGGGTGTCGCAGCGCCGTCCATATCGCTGGCTCCAGGGCCTTTCACTGACTGAGAGGCAGTGCCATGGGGCCGCGCGGCGGCATTTTCAAGTCGCCTCAGCCGGCGTCGCGCTCCGGCAAGACCGACGTCTCCTCCGCGATCATGAGTTCAAGACGCTCCAGATCGGGCAGCAAGGGGGTCTCATTGAGCATGCGCACCTGGCACAGCACCGGCGCGCGTTCCGGGAAACTGCGCGAGTTGTCCGGCCGGACCACGTCGTTGCTCACGCGTACCAGCTGCGGGAAGCCCTGCGACACGATGCCGAAATAGCCGACCTCAATCTGGCCGCCGAGCGCATGGAACACGACCACGCGCGAGCGCGTGGCCGTCGGCGGGATCGGCTGGCCGCACGCGCCTTCGAAGGACACCAGCGGCACCGGTCGCGCGTTCCAGTTGAGCAGCCCGAGGTACCAGGGCGGTGCGCTCTCCATCGGTTGCGGCAAATGATAGCCGACCACTTCGGCCACGCAGGCACGCGGCACAAGCAGCCTGGCGTCAGCCAGCGGGATCAGCAGGCTGTAGACCTCGGCGATGCGCTCGCTCATCGGCTGGCGCCGGATGCGCGCGCGTCTGCGCGCCGCTGTGCCACCAGCGGCGCGATCGCATCGAGTAGCTGGCTCTCCTGGTACGGCTTACCGAGATAGTCATTGACGCCGAGCTCGATCGCACGAGCGCGGTGCTTCTCGCCGACCCGGGAGGTGATCATGATGATCGGCACATCGCGTAATCGCGGGTCAGATCGTACCAGTGCGGCCACTTCGTAGCCGTCCATGCGCGGCATCTCGATGTCCAGCAGGATCACATCGGGCACCTGCTCGGACAGCAGCGCGATTGCATCCATGCCGTCGCGTGCGGTCAGCACGCGCATGCCGTTGCGCTCGAGCAGCCGCTGCGTCACACGGCGCACCGTGATCGAATCATCGACCACCAGCACGAACGTGCGCCGATCGGCCCGGTCGCGCGTCACGATCGGCGTGCTGCGTCCGCGCCATTCCGCGCGTACCAGCGCGCCGATATCCAGGATGATGACGACCCGTCCATCGCCGAGAATCGTTGCGCCGGAAATGCCGCGAATGCCGGAGATCTGAGGTCCGACCGGCTTGACTACGATCTCGCGGCTGCCGATCAGCTCATCGGCCAGCAGCGCGGTGGAATGCTCACCCGCGCGCACGAGGACCAACGGGATGGTGACATTCTGCTCGGGTAGCGGCGAGGGCTCCATACCGACGTAGACGGCTAATGGCTGCACCCGGTATCTGTGGCCACCATGGCTGAAGCCCGCGCTCTCGCTGCGCAGATACCCCTCGACCTCCGCGCGTGGCAGGCGCACCACGCCCTCGACTGTCGGCAATGGCAGCGCATAGAGCTCATCCCCGGTGCGCACCACCAGCGCGTGACTGATCGCGAGCGTGAAGGGCAGCCTGATCGTGAAGCGCGAGCCGCGGCCAGGAGTGGTTTCCATGTGCAGCGCGCCGCCGAGCTTTTTGATCTCAACCGCCACGACATCCATGCCCACGCCGCGGCCAGCCTGATGCGTCAGCGCGTCCGCGGTCGTGAAACCGGGCTCGAGCACCAATTGCATCACGTCCTCATCCGACAGCACCTGCTCGGGGCGGATCAGCCCGAGCTCAAGGCCCTTCTGGCGTATGGCACTCAGATTCATGCCGGCGCCGTCATCAGTGACCTCGACGATGACCTCGGCGCCCTCGCGCCGCAGGCTCAGGCGAATCTGACCGCTCTCCGGCTTGCCGACCGCAAGGCGCTGCTCGGGCGGCTCGATGCCATGCACGACGGCATTGCGCAGCATGTGTTCGAATGGCGGCAGCATGCGCTCGAGCACTTGCCGATCCAGCTCCCCCGCCGCGCCATCGACGATAAGCTCAGCGCGCTTTCCGGTCTCCGCCGCGCACTGGCGCACGATGCGCGCGAGCCGCGGCACATGGCGCTGCAGCGAGACCATGCGCGTGCGCATGAGCCCGTTCTGCAGCTCCGTGACCGTGTGCGACTGCTGCTGCAGCAGATTCTGGGCTTCGCCAATCAGGCTCTCGAGCAGGCCCTGGATGCTGGCGACGTCGTTGGCCGACTCGGCCAGTGCCCGCGAGTTCTGCTGGATCGCCGAATAGCGATCGAGTTCCAGCGGATCGAATCCATGGCGATGGCCGCCCTCGCTCTCGTGCCGATGAAGAATCTGCGCTTCGGTTTCGATCTCGAGCTTACGTAGCTGCTCCTTGAGGCGCGTGACCGTGCGGGAGAGCTCGCCGAGATTGAACTCGATCGAGCCCAGCTGCTGCTCGAGGCGCGCGCGCGCAATGCTGACCTCACCGGCGTTGTTGAGCAGCTGGTCGAGCAGCTCGGCATTGACGCGCGCCATTTCCGCGCGCTCCGCCACGACGACGGGCTCGCGGCCTGGAGGCAGCGGCGCGGCCGCAGCCGGCGGCGCAGCGATGAGTTCATCAGCGTCTTCAGCAGCGGGCGCCGACTCGTCGGCAGGCATCGGCGCTGCCGGTTCGCTCGCGGGCCCAGCTGCCGCGGCGAACGGCTCTTCCACCGTGATGTGCTCGGGCTCGGCAGGCTGCGCCTGTTCCGCCACGCCGCCATCGCCGTCGGACAAGAGCGCGGACAAGAGCACATCGGCGTGCGCCTGCTCGCCCATCAGTCCCCGGTATGCCGCCGTCGTATCGCCGAACAGCGTCGGGGCTGGCTCTGGAGCGAGCGCATCGCTCGATGGCGCGAAGCTCGACTCGACGCCGTCGGGCTCCTGCGTAGCGCTTTCCGGCGCCTCTGCCGAATACGCGCTCTGCGCGGCAGCTGCCTGAATACGCGCAATGAGCCCGGGTACGCTGGCGACCGGTTGGTGCTGCACCAGCGTCTCGCGCATTCGGGACAGCTCATCGAGTGCCTGCTGCGCGAGGCTGCGGGCCGCCGCATCCGCGCTCGCAAGACCGCTTTCAATGCGCGTAATCAGGCTCTCGAGCTCATGCGCGAGCTCCCCCATGGCAGCAACGCCCGCCATGCGTGCGCCGCCTTTGAGCGTGTGCAGCGGACGGCGCAATGCCGCGGCCTGCTCGTGATCGTTCGGCGAAGCGTTCCAGCTCGAGAGCGCACCCTCCGCGGCTTCCAGCAGCTCGGTTGCCTCCTCGCTGAAGATCGCGGCGATCTCGGGATCGAAATCGGCCAGAGGCTGCTCGTCGATCGGTGGCTGCGGGAAGGGCGCGGGCCCGGGCGTGATCGGCTCGGCGCGTGCGCGCTCGGCCAGGACGAAAGGGGCGCCCTTGGCCAGCACGCTGGCTTCGGCGATGCGACGGTCCAGGTCCAGCTCCGCGCGCGCGATGCGCGCGCGCAGCGTATCGTGCACGACGATGAAAAAGCCGGTCCGCTCGTCCAGGTTTCCGGCCACGCTGTCCATCGCATTCATGCACTCGGACAGCAGTAGCAGATCCGAATCGTCGAGCCCAACGCCGCTGTCGTAGGACTTGCGCAGCCAATGGTTGATCGGTTCGGCCAGACGGATGCCGTGCCGCGCCTCGGCCATGGTCGAGCTGCCGAGCAGCGTATGACAGGCGCGGTAGGTGTCTTCGCGCAATACGTGTGGTGCGCCATGACCGCGCTCGCGGGCGATCCAGCCGCGCACCGCGGCCACGTGACTGGCTGTCTCGCGCGCATAGATCTCGCGCAACGCCAGATCGCCGGCCGGCGGCGCCGCAAAGCTCGGTGAGACCGGCTCCGTGTCGGCGAACGCGGCTGTCTGCGCGGCGGCGACGTCAGGCAGGCTGGAGATCGCGGGGATGGCCGCCGCCTCTGGCGCAGCGGCCTCAGCGACGGCACTGAGACTGCCTGCAGCCGTCTGCGTTCGCTGTGCGCCGGGCTCAAACGTCGAACCCGGTGGTATATCGCGTCCGCTGGCCAACGCATGGGCTCGCGCCGCCAGCCGCGTCACGTCGGTGCGGCCGGTCTGACCCGACTCCAATTCCGTGACCAGTTGCGGCAGAACTTCCACCGCGGCGCGCAGCGTCTCGAGCACGGGCGGGGAACGCTGCTGCGTACCGTCAAGAATCCGGTTGAGCAGGTTCTCTATAGCCCACGAGAACTCACTGAGGGCGCGCGCATTGACCATGCGGCCACTGCCCTTGAGCGTGTGGAACGAGCGGCGCAGCGTCAGCAATGGTTCAAAATCGAGCGGGTTGTGGTCCCAAAGCGGAAACTGCTGGCGGATCCTGGCGACCTCCTCTCCGGCTTCCTCGATGAACAGGCCGATGAGCTCCGGGTCAGGGGCCGTGCGCGCCAGCGCCGGATGATGCACGGCGGCCCCGAGCACCGGCGGCTGCGAGATCCCCTGAGCCACTCGCCGCGCACCTGTTGCATCGAGCGTCGGGCTCAGCGGCTCAATGCGCAAAGTGCGCGTGTGGGTGCCTGGTGGCAACGGCGGCACCGTCGGCAGGGCGCGCTCGGCGGGCGCGAGCGCCAATGCGTCAAGACAGGTGCGCGCGTTGTCGAGCATGTACCACGGATCGCTGCGGCCCGCCTGCAGGGTCTCGATGTAGTACTCGAGGCTCACAATGGCATCGGCCAGCCGTTCCAGATAGTCGGGTGCCAGTGTGGTGCTGCCGGGCTGCATCACGCGCTTCAGATGCTGTGTGATGTCGTCGATGATGTCGACCGCCCGCGTCTTGCTGAGCATCAGCAATCCGGCCTTGATGCCGCGCATGAGCTCGGGCCAGCTGTCGAAGCCGGCTGCATCGAGCGTGCCGCCGACGTTCTGTGTGACGTACTCCTTGATGCGCGCCAGGTTCACGACGCACTCGCGCAGGACCGCACTTTGAACCTGGTGAAAGTCCTGGTCCGGCGTCTCTGCCTCGGCGCCCTCGGCTGGCTGCGGGCGCGGAAGTATCAGGCCAACGAGCTGATCGTCGAGATGATCCTCGACGTTGATCAGACCTGCGGCCACCTGCACGAGCGCGCTCTCGTCGGCCTCCTGCTGGCCAACGGCGATGGCCTCAAGCCGGCGTGTTGCCTCCTGCACGCGCGCGCGCAACTCGCCCAGGCCCAGCACGCCCAGTGTGTCGCCGATTTTCCTGAGCAGACCTACCTGCGGCGCGAGCTCTTCGGGCTGTCCGCCCCCGCGGCGCACAAATATGTCCAGCACATCCTTGACCTTCGACAGATCCTCGCGGATCGCCGCCGCCACCGTGTGCATGAGCTTGATCGAGGGCGCGGACAAATTCTCGCGCTCCTGCTCGATCGACTCATCGACGGGCAGCAGTTCGGCAAGACGGAACGAGGCGCGCACGGCGGCCACACGCGGCCCGCTGCTGGTAGCCCGCGCGACGTAATAGAGCAGGTTGTTGAGCAGCTCCACCGGCGGGGTCTGCGTGTAGCGCTTCTCGCCCATATCGAACAGCCGCTTCATCTCGCGATCGGCCAGGCCCAGCAGCCGCTTGACGGAAATGCTGCCCTCGATGCCGTTCTCACGCAGCGCCTCGATCAGCGCGCCCACCACCCACCAGAGCTGGAATACCGACTGATGGGTCGCGACCTGTTCGAGCCGCGATGCGACCGCAGTGAGAATGTCGAGATTCTGCTCCATGCGCTCGCCGCGGATCCAGCCAATGAGCCCGGTCTGGAAGTGCGAGCGCAGCCGACGCGCCCATTGCGAGGGCGACAAGGGCGGCTCGCCGGGTGCTGGGGCCGCGGGCTGCGCCTGGCGATCGGACTTCAGATTCAGCAGCAGCAGCGTGCCTTCCGACAGCAGCGCGCTGCCGCGCACGGCCCGCAGGTCGTTGAGCAATGGCAGCAGTACCAGCGCCAGATCCCGTCCTCCGGCCAGCACGCGCTCCAGGTAGCCCGGCAGCTGCACCATCGCGCGCATCAATGCATCGAGCGCCTCATCTTGATTCTTGCGCTCATCCCGCAGCCCGATCAGATAGCCGGTGACCTGCTCCATTTCCTCAGCGAGCAGTGCTGCGCCGTAGATTTCCAGTACCCGCAACGCGCCTTGCACCAGGTGCAGCTCGAAGCGGCAGCGCTCGAGCATTGCCATGTTCTCGGGCTGCTCGACGTGCTGTTCGAGCGCGACGCGGCCCTCGCCCAGCGCGGCGCCGATCTCGCGCGCGACAGTCTGCAGGGTCTGGGTCGCCAGCTCAGTCATGCTGCGTAATCAGTCATGATCGCGGCTCAGGAGCCGCCGAGGGCTTTGATCCTGGAAAACGCTCCGGACGTCGCCGTGCCAGCCGTGCTGTTCGGCGCCACCGGCTCCGCTGTGGCAGCGAGCGTGGCGGCGGCTGTGGTGCCTTCTTCACGGCTCAGCCCGGAAGCCCCGCGTTGCATACCGGTGCCCTCGGTGCTGCCGGGCAGCCGGAAACCGCTGATGGATTTGCGCAATGCTGCAGCCAGATCCGCGAGCTTGGCGATGGACTGCGATGTGGCGCTGGTCGAATCGGCCGACTGTGCACTGATCTCGCGCAACACCTGCATGTTGCGCGCGATGTTCTGCGCCGCGGAGGACTGCCCGCGCGCACTGGCGGAGATGTTCTGCACCAGGCTTGCGATCTGATTGGAGACCTGCTCGATCTCGAGCAGCGCCGCTCCGGCATTCTCCGCCAGCAGCGCGCCGCCCACGACATCCGTAGTGCTGCGCTCCATCGACACCACCGCTTCATTGGTATCGGTCTGTATGGTGCGCACCAGCACTTCAATCTGCTTGGTGGCATTGGCAGCGCGTTCGGCCAGACGCTGGACCTCATCGGCCACCACGGCGAAGCCGCGCCCAGCCTCCCCGGCCATCGAGGCCTGAATCGAGGCGTTGAGTGCGAGGATGTTGGTCTGCTCGGCGATGTCGCTGATGAGCTCGACGATGTTGCTGATCTCCTGCGAGCTCTCGCCCAGGCGCTTGATGCGTTTGCTGGTATCCTGAATCGTTTCACGAATCGTATTCATGCCGTCGATCGTGCGTCGTACCGCATCGCCGCCCTTGTGCGCCACATCGACCGAATGACGCGCGACATCGGCCGCCCGTTCGGCGTTGCCCGACACCTCTTCGATCGAGCTCGCCACGGCACCTATGGATTCGGTCGCTGCACCGACCTGCTTGGACTGCGCGTTGCTGGCGCGCGCCAGATGCGAGGCGAGCGCCTGCGTCTGCCGCGCCGCGCCGTCGAGCTGGATCGCCGAGTGATTGATAGTGGTCACTAGTTTGCGCAGCGCCTCGACCGCATAGTTGACCGAGTCGGCAATCGCGCCAGTAATATCCTCTGACACGGTCGCCTGCACGGTCAGATCGCCCTCCGCGAGGTTCGACATCTCATCGAGCAGACGCATGATGGCCTGTTGATTCCGGTCATTCTCCATTCGCTGGGTCTCGGCGCTGCGCTGCGCCTGAAGATCGGCGCTCAGCGCCTGGCGCAACCAGGCATACAGCAGCGCAAGCGGAATCAGCGCGGCGAGCGCGCCCAATCCCGCAAACCAGGCGGGCAGTGCGAAGCGCGGCAGCACGACGGTGCCTACCACGGTCACGATGATCAGCGTGATGGCCGTGAGCACCAGACTTTGCGCTCGAGCTGTGCGCGGTACGAATTCGCCACTCATGCGCTCGCTCCGGCGAACGGCGGATCCTCGAGCAGCGAACGCAGCGCAAGGACCGGCCACTGCTCGCTGCCGCGGCGAAACGAGCCGGCGATGTAACGCTCAGCGCGCACGATGGTGGCCGGCACCTCCGCCGTAAACTCCGCGTCAGTGAAGCGGCGAAAGCCGAGCACCTCGTCAACCAGCAGCCCGGCGGGAATCTCGCGATGATTGACCACGATCACGCGAGTCGTGCGCGAAGGCGGCGTCGCCCCGCTGCCGAGGAACGCCCGCAGATCGATGATGGGCAGCAATTGTCCGCGAACATTGGCGAGCCCGAGTATCCAGCCCTTGGCGCCCGGAACCCGCGCCAGCGGGGCCGGCAGACCGAGCACCTCGCGTGCCTCCTCGCGTGCCACCAGGTAGAGCTCCCCGGCCATGCGCAGCGCGACGCCGACCCATTCGCCGGCCTGCGCCGTATCCGCGCTCGTATTGGCGGTTACAGCACGGCCGCGCCGTTCGAGCTCGGCCAGCAGTTCAAACGGCCGATCGCGCAGACTCTTGAGCGCTACACTCTCCTGCATGTCAGGCGGCGAGCGTGGCCTGAGCTTTCTCGACCAGCCGCGCAGGGGAAACCGGCTTGACCAGATAGTCCACCGCGCCCTGACGCAGGCCCCAGACGCGGTCGGCCTCTTGTCCTTTGGAGGTCACCATCACGATCGGAATGGCCCGCGTATCCGGATCGTTCAGCAATGTGCGCGTCGCCTGATAGCCGTTGACGCCCGGCATCACGATGTCCATGAAGATCAGATCGGGATGGATCTCGCGCGCCAGCTTGATGCCCTCGGCACCATTGGCGGCAACCGCGGTACGAAATCCATGACTCTCGAGCGCGGTCTGCATGACATGCACTTCGGTCGGAGAATCATCGATAATGAGGATCAATGCCATCGCTTCATCTCCCGATGTGCGA